>JASFSF010000081.1:0-8184 GCA_050114555.1 Ignavibacteria bacterium | reverse complement strand
AAACAGGGGAAAGCCATACGGAATACCTTGATCTTATAATTTTTTCTCCTTTCGGACAACTAGATATTAAATCCGCAGCGAACTTGATATTCAGTGTTCCTGATGCAACCGGGGGGAAAGAAGATAATCTTGATTCTCATTTCAGTTTAAGTGTGGGCAAACCCGTATTGCCTAACCTTGATGGATCGGAATCAGCTGCTTACACAACAGATGAACTGCAGGAAATTCTTGACAGGAAAGTGGAAAATCTCATGATAAATCTGCATAAGGACGAAAGTGTAGCAGCAGATAATGAAATTTTACTTGTTGATATTAAATCTATTGATGAGGATCAGCTTGAACTTGAGCTGGACAAAGATTCATTAAATAAATCTCAAGAAGTTGATGATACTATTCGTAGTTCTGAACAGTTGAAAAGTATTGCCTGGAGCTTTGGTAAAGACCTTACTAATCAAATTAAAGATGAATCATTGTCTTTAGATGAATCTAACGGAACAAATAAAGAGACGCCGGCAGATTCTGAATTTGAGGATAGGAAATGGAGTGATGCTGAAAGTGAAATAAATCTAGATGAAGAATCTATATTTAAAGGAACAACCGATGAAGAGAGCTCCGCAGCTGAAATTGAGGTTGAAGATAATATCAAACAGGTGACTGATAAAACTGAAGTTTCAAGTGATCAATCAATTCAAAGTGAGGATGAACTAGATCTTTCTTCAAAAGGAGACGTGCTTTCTTCTGAATACGACGAACGGGAATTAATCGATGAAATCACGAGTGAGGAATCGGATGAAATAATGAATCTGCAAACTGATGAAAAAATTGAGGATTCAATCGATGTGGACAAATTGACGGATCAGTTATTGGAAGATATCGATTTAACAGATCTTGATATCGAAATGGATGATTTTGAAGTCACTGACAATGATGAAAAAATGGGAAAATTCGAGATAGTTCGATCGATCAGTTCCTCATTCGATGAGTCCAAATCGATTAAGGATATTGAGGGTTTTGATAATTTTATTGAGGATAAAATTGATATTGGTAAGGGTTCAATAAAAAGTAAAAAGGGTATGGAGGATATTGATCTAACCCAGGAAAATTTTGAACCTGCCAAATCAAATAGAGAAGAAGAGGATCAAATTCCTCAAAAAACTCCTGTTAAGAAAAAGGAATTGAAATTAAACAGGGTGGAATCAAAACGTAACCGTTTACAATATGATAGAAAAAATTCGACTGTAAAATTTTTGGTAATTTTTGCTGTAATTGCAGGCATTGTAGGAGTTATTTATTTGTTAACGAAAAGTGATTCGGATACTGAAATGTTTGAAGAAGTTACAATTCCCCCCAGCACAACAGAGAATACAACTTATATTGAAAGAACTTATGATATTCCAGTAAACTATCCATATGAAAAATCCGGAGCTGATTTAGAAGTTGCCGGACTTGGTCCGCCCCCGGAACCATTGGCAGATACAGAATCCGAAGAGAATATTGTAACAACAAAACCAGTTGACGAGGATCTAATTGAAGAGGATCAACCGGTTGTTCATGCAGGTCAGCGACCACCTGGAACCCCGGTACAGGCTGCCTATAATATTTTTAAATACGGTAACAAATTTGTTGTCCAGGTTTCAGCATTTAATTCGGCAGGTACAGCCCAGGATGAGGTGATGAGATATGCATCTCAAGGGTACAATTCATTCATCGAGCGAGCATACATTGATGGCAAACTCTGGTACAGGGTAAGGGTTGGAAATTTTAATTCGCTTGATGAAGCAAAACAATTCAGAACATCGCAACAATAATCAGGTAAGAATATGAACCTTTTTGATATTTTCTTAAAAGGCGGGATAGTGATGTGGCTAATTTTAGCAAGTTCAGTTGTTGGATTAGCTGTTATCTTCGATCGATTAATCTTTTTAAGAAAAGCTAAAATTAATGTACCGGCTTTTATGGTAAGATTACGAGGATTAATAAAGAAAAATGATATTAGCGGAGCTGTAGCAGTTTGTATGGAGGAAAAATCACCAATTGCAAATATTGTTAGAAAGGGTTTAAAGAAGTACAGGTTCGGTCACGACAGAGTAAAAGATGCAATTGAAAATGCAGGTAAGCAGGAAGTTATACATATGGAGAGGGGACTCTCCGTTCTTGCTACAGTCGCCGGAATTTCACCGCTTCTTGGATTTCTTGGAACTGTAACCGGTATGATCACGGCATTTATGACAATTGAAGACCTGGCAGGTTCTGCTAATCCGAGCGACCTTGCGGGTGGAATATGGGAAGCATTAATTACTACTGCTTTCGGGTTGATAGTTGGAATTCTTGCATTTGCCTGTTATAACTACCTGGTAAGTGCGGTGAAAAGGTTGGTCGGTGATATGGAAACAGTTGCAAACGATGTGATTGATACGGTTCAGGACCTTGCAGCAGGCATATCAACGGATAATGATGAAATTGAGATTGATATATAGGATGGATATAAATGAAGTTTGATATTTCTCATAAACATCTGAGTGTGTTCAGTTATTCCTCTTTGACCGATATTGTTTTATTATTGGTTATATTCTTTTTACTTACCAGCCAGTTCGTAATTCAAACCGGTATAAAAGTTAAACTGCCCGGCTCCCGTACTAATGAACAATCTGAAGCTACAAATCTTGTAGTTACTATTACTGCAGGAAATGCTATTTATTTAGGTTCAGACCAGGTAGGAATGGATCAGCTTACTCCCAAATTAAAAGAATTAATATTAACGCATAATAAAGATAATCTGGTGATTCGATCTGACAAGAGTGTTCAAATTGAAATGGTGATTAAAGTTATTGATGCAGCACGATCAGCAGGTATTGGAAGATTTACGATAGAAACACAACGTGAAAATGAATAGGCAATAGTATGGATGATTACGAAAAAAAATCCGGACTCTCATTTACATTATCTTTAATAATCCATGCTGCATTACTGGCAGCATTTATGCTTATCAATCTTTCTTTCGATTATACATCTGTTGAATATGTAGAACTTTCATTTGGCGTATCGAATGAAAGTGGTTCGTCCGGGTCTGATGGTAAGCAGATAGATATGGTTGAAGAAAATCCGGAACCACAAATAACGGAAACCACTGCAAATAAAAATGTTGAAGTAAAAGAAGTTGAACTTCCTGAAGCAGCAAATACGCTTGATGAAAATATTATAGTCCCTGCAGAAAAGGATAAGGAATTATCGGAGGAAAGCAGCACGGAAGTTATAACCACAGATGATGCTGAAGTTAATTCAACCGGGCAGGGAAATCTTGCTGAAGGTGAGGGCAATTTCGGTTTTGACATTGAATGGGGCGGTAAGGGAATGAGAAAGATCTATAGTTTTACTCTCCCGCAATATCCGGAAGGAGTAAAAAAAGAGATAGATGTAAAATTGCAGTTTACAATCTTACCGGATGGCACCATCGGTACAATTTTTCCTAAAATTAAAGCTGATACGAGACTTGAAAACACCGCAATAAATTCGTTGAGAAAATGGAGATTTGAAGCGCTCGATCCTAATCAAAAGCAAACTGAACAAACTGCTATTATTGTGTTTCCTTATCGGCTTCAATAGATGGATTTTTGTAGTAAATCCTGTAGAAAAAAAACTCCAATATTGTAAGCAAACTTAAAGAGAAAGCGTCCCTGTCGAACAGAACTCCAAATCCTTCCTGATCCACAAGCAATTTTGAAATGATACCTGTAATGGTCCATCCAACAGCGAATAAGATGACTATTAATCCGACATTCATCCAGGCAGGGGAGATTCCATCTTCCTGCCATTTAATTGTAAAAATTATCAGGATAAAAATGAAATGTATAAAAAATATTATTGCTGATATCATTTTCTTACTTGTTAAATATTAGGTCTGTGTCTTCGATTGTGAATAGCCATTGCCAGCAATCCGCCCAGCATTCCAAAAATGCTGAAAATTATTCCATTGCTTAGGACTATCATAACTGTATATAAAGCTGAAAATCCATTTTGTTGAATTTCTTTTACCATATTATCCATCAGTTCAAATGATGTTTTCATTACAGGCCCGGGATTGAATTGTTCCATAAACTCTTTCGAATATTGTAAACCTGTAACTAGTTCATTCGAATGAGTTACATATGTTATTAATAAATCGAATAGAGTAGTAAACAGAGCAGCAATTAATCCGGTGACCAGCCCAAAGCTAAGGGCCCTGTTTAATTTGAGGGGTGTTTCATGTTCTACCGAACGTACATAAAGATGTAACGATAAAAAAGCTGCTGCTGGTACTATTAAGCAACAGCTTAAACTTTTTATATCAGGTACACTTGAAAGTACAGCAGCACCAAAACCGCAAACAATAGATGGGAAATATCTTTTAGGAATCATGACTTTTATTGTTCTGCATTAAGATTGAATTTTCTATTGTATTTAAAATGTAAAGAAGCATCGCACCGCCAAACAATACACCTGTAATCATTGCAACTATCTTTGAGTATGGATACAGTCCTATTCTCACAGATAAAGCATCAATTACCAATGGGGCACTGAGAGCAAATAATGATTTAATTTTCAAATTTATTCTTAAAGAACTCATGAGCAACAGGGTAATAGCTATTAATGCTCCAATGTATATCCCAGCACACCTTGCACAAACCAGTAAATGTGAATTTTCTGAAAATATGTTTGCAGTGTGGGACTGATTGCAAACGAGAGAATAACTGTGGGCAATAATAGGCTTAATTAAAGTTTTTCCTTCAAAAGATGGTGTAAGGACGGGGAATGAAAATCCTAAACACCAGATAAACAAAAGTGAGAAAAATAAAATCCTGACACTTTTTATTTTCTGTTGTGATGAAGTTGAGTGTATCCGGTTGTTGATTGTTGATAACGATGAGTGCATTTAATCAAAACTTGGTGAAAAGATTAAAATATGTTCATGTGTTAATAAATATAACTTTGAGTTATAAAATATCGACGAAACAATTTCGAAATCCCTATCATA
This sequence comes from Ignavibacteria bacterium, assembly GCA_050114555.1. Classification (GTDB taxonomy): domain Bacteria; phylum Bacteroidota; class Ignavibacteria; order Ignavibacteriales; family Ignavibacteriaceae; genus BMS3ABIN03. The sequence continues at coordinate 3,173 of JASFSF010000081.1, read as the reverse complement.
ACCTGTTAACCGTACCTCTTTTAATTTTTTCTGAGTCGAATTAGTGTTCATTAAATAAACTATATTCTCGGAATTTATTGTGAGCCATTGAAAGATAATCCTGATACTTACTATTCCGCCTGGGATTTCTATAAGTCCAAGTGGAGTACCGTAGTTATCGTAGATGAAAATTACTTCATCATCGAGAACATAAATATCATTCTTCATAGAAACTGCTAATCGTTTTGGATCTGATAAAGTGTATTCACCATAATCGTAGCTGCCAATTGTCTGGATAAAATCACCAAAAATATTAAACTTTAATATCCTCTTATTTTCAGAATCCAGAATGATAACATCCCCCTGGTTGGATTGTACTGCACTTTCAGGATATCCGAATCTTTCATCCGCATTTTCACTTTCACGCTTATAAAATTCGAAAATAAAGTTCAGATTCTTATCAAAACTTTGTATCCTGTGATTATTCTTATCCGTAACATAAATATTCAATGCTGTTGAAAATACATCAACCGGGTCATCAAATGCTTCTATGTTCCAGCCATATCCTCCGATTGATTTTATCAGGTTTCCAAGCGTGTCAAGCTGATATACTTCATCTGTTAAATCATCCGTAACTATTATAATTCCGGCAGGATTGATATATAAGGAGGAAGCATGCTTAAAGTCTCCAATGGAATTCTTAAATATAAAATCTTGGGCAGGTATTTCTATAAAGGCAAGTAATATAATGTATGTGGTGATAATTAATTTCATCCGGATTAAATATAATTCTTGTTTGAATATTAACCAATATTGCATTTTACTAAATTGATTTTTTTTCATATTTCTTCCGTTCCATGTTACATTATGGTACTTTCCTAAAAATCACTTCAATTATTATAAATCAATTTGAATAAACTCAATACATCGCGATGTAAATGCTGAATATTCTGTAAGTGATACTTTTATTGACATTAGTTACTAAATACAATGAGAAATGTTGATCTTTTTAAATTGATTTTACATGATCACATATATATATTTCATTCATTAAAATTGTCCCGTGGTGTAACTGGCAACACGTCTGACTCTGGATCAGAAGAGTCCAGGTTCGAACCCTGGCGGGACAACTTTCTAATCGCTACAAGGGAAAAGTAATCTGTAATTTTAGGTAGCGATTTTTTATTTATACAGGCGCGTTCGTCTAGTGGCTTAGGACGCCGCCCTCTCAAGGCGGAGATCACGGGTTCGAATCCCGTACGCGCTACTAATCTTCATTTCTTTTATTTTTCGTTCGCTTTGTATTACACATATATCTTAAAAAGTTTAAGAGATAACACCTACTATTAAGGATCGAGTAAAAATGTTGAACAAAGACTAAGGGAACATAACGCCGGAAAAGTGAGGTATACAAAAGGGCACAAGCCTTATATCTTACACTACAAAGAAGTTTTTTCAACACGGAACGTTGCGTAACAAGGGAGAGGTTCTTCAAGTCTATCGATGGTTATCGTTGGCTGAAATCAAAAGGAATTATTTAAATCAATGGAGATCACGGGTTCTCCCAAAGGGACTCCTTGGGAGTAATCCCGTACGCGCTACTACTTTCTTAAATCGAGGGGAAGCTCTTACTAATTCAGTTTTAGAATCAAACGACTTCCATTTTTAATTTAAAATCTACTTCCTTAGCTTACCAGCCATTATGAGACGATTTGATAAACACATATTCGTTTGTGAAAATGTTCGACCACAAGGACATCCCCGTGGATGTTGTTCCGAAAAAGGAAGTTTGGAATTAAGACAACTTTTTAAGGAGAAGTTAAACCGGCTCGGTATTAATTCTGAAGTAAGAGCAAACTCGGCAGGTTGTCTGGATGCCTGTGAATTTGGGATTTCTATAGTAATCTATCCCGACCAGGTATGGTACGGTAATGTAAAACCGGATGATGTTGAAGATATAATACAAGAACATATTATTAATAATAAGCCAGTCGAACGATTAATGATAAAGGATAAAAGATTTAATAAAGATATGTGAAATGGATGATAAACAAAGAGCATTAAAAATTTTGCAAAGACTAAAAAAAGCTTATCCGGCAGCTGAGCCTGCTCTTGAATACCAAACTTCGTTTCAGTTATTAATTTCTACCATACTTTCTGCACAGTGTACTGATGAAAGGGTAAATTTTGTAACGCAATCACTATTTAAAAAATATGTTAAACCGGAAGATTACCTAAAAGTATCTAATAGTGAACTGGAGAAAGATATCTTTTCAACTGGTTTTTACAGGCAGAAAGCAAAAAGTATTAAGGGTTGTTGTTCTGAGCTGATTGAAAAATACAATGGTGAAGTTCCGGCTGATTTTAATGAATTAACTAAATTACCGGGCGTGGGACGAAAAACAGCATCTGTGATTGCCGGAAATGCATTTGGTATTCCGGCTCTGGCTGTAGATACGCATGTAATCAGATTGTCAAATATATTTGGCTTTGTAAAAACAAAAAATGCTGAGAGAATTGAGGAACGATTAAAAGATTTATTTCCGAGAAAAGACTGGGTTGAATCTTCACATCTTCTTGCATCACACGGAAGAAACATCTGTATTGCCAGAAGACCAAAGTGTGATGAATGTTTTCTTACAGATTTATGCCCGGGTTTCAAATTAAATAAAAATTAAAAAGCAGGTTATAAAATTATGAGTGATATCGCCAGAGACAGAGAAGCATGTATGAAAATTTTAACGGAACATACAAAGAGCGAAGCGCTGCTTAAGCATGCCTTTGCTGTTGAAACTTGTGTACGTGCCTATGCAAAAAAATATGATGAAGATGAAGTATACTGGGGAAATGTTGCACTTCTTCACGACTTCGATTATGAAATGTTTCCGACTGAAGAAGGTCATCCATTTAAAGGATCAGAGATTCTTAAAGAAAGGGGATTTGATGAAGATTTTCGAAACGCCATTCTATCTCATGCAAATTACAGCGGAATAAAAAGGGATGCACTTCTTCATAAAGTTTTATTCGCCTGCGATGAACTGGCTGGATTCCTCACGGCTGTTACATATGTCAGACCCTCAAAAACTGTTGATGAAGTTGAGGTAAAATCTGTTAAAAAGAAATTAAAAGATAAGGCATTTGCACGTGCTGTTAGCAGAGAAGATATAAGTAATGGAGCAGAAGAATTAGGTATT
>JASFSF010000080.1:0-8251 GCA_050114555.1 Ignavibacteria bacterium | reverse complement strand
AGATAATAAATAAATCAGTATTAGAATTAATTTCATTTTAATACCTTTTATATATACCAAGTATGATTCTTAACTATTAAATAAAATCAAGTTTTACTCGACAATTAAGAGGTAAATAATTATTTAATTAAAAGATAGATTATGATTGGGGAGGAGGAGTATGTAAATTTTGTTCTTCTTCCAGGAGGTTGAAAACATTGGCGGGATATTCTATTCTTTTTTCATTTAAGCATGCAAAATTTAATTCATTAATTTCATTAGAATAGAATTTACTTAATAAGTTTTTGAGACTAATTATGCCCTTTAGCGCGTTAGAATCATTTTCATTCAGTCTGTTTAGAATCCTATCCATATTTGCATATAAGAAGGATTCTTTTGCATCGCGAAAACAATAAAGATAGACTGAATCTTCAACGTTTTCTTTCCTTACAACATCGTACATCTCTCCATTAAACCTGAACTCGTCTTTTTTTTTCCATTTAATGTTTTGAGTATTATGTCCGATTTCATCTTTATGAATTTTAAAAAGGATTAGATCTTGTTCTACTGTGCCCTCTTCTATCATTAAACGAATATCTTTGCTGTGATTGGTAATAAAAATTTTAATGATAAAAAGCTGAAATGTGCCGTTAAATATGATCTGGAATATCATAAAAATTGTTATGAAATCTTTTATCCGCAATCGTCTCCCACCTTTACTTCAATTTATTTAGAAGATACAATTTCACAATTTTAATCACCAAAATAGCATTTTTCACACAAAACTACACATCGAAAAGATTTTTGAGATTTGTTCATCACGAAATCATCTTGGAACATTAAGTATCAGATTTGAATTGTGATCTATATTACTTGGTACTCGTATACGTAACTCTTCCGCCCGATATCTCTATTGTTCAGATCAATACCCCAGTGCTGTAATATAAGACATTATATAAAAATCAGTTTTATATAATTTAAATGACTGATATCAGCAATAACAATGCTGATACAGCTATAGCGATCAGATAATAAAGACCGAATGATTCACGATAATTTCTCTTAAAAAGAGTAATCATTGAGTACTTATGCCCTCTCCAAGCAGTGATACAATAAATACGTGCTAGAAAATAAGCTTTGAAAGTGAAAATGGCAAGTCTTACTAAAAATATTTAATAATTAACAATATTTTATATGTGAATGCAGCAAAAGAGTAATATACCTGAATAAAATATTATACTTTGGAATTCTACATTTTCTTAAAATCCTGATTAAAATTATTATTGTAGCAATGTGTATTAATTAATTTTCTGTAATCAATAATGGATATTCAAATGATTAAGCCAATCGTACCTTCTGAGTGGAGAATTAAATACGAAAAGTGGCACTTCTCCCCAGCCGTGGAATGTGGAAATTTTATATTTGTTTCCGGTTGTACAGGTACCAAACCGGATGAAACCATATCAAAAAATATCCAGGAACAATTCCGACAGGCATTTAAGAATGTTGAAACGGCCTTGATCGAAGCTGGATTAGATTTTTCCAGCGTTGTTGAATTAACATCTTATCATGTAGGATTAAGAGATCATTTCGCTGAATTCATAACGGTTAAAGATGAATTCATTAAAGAGCCATATCCCGCGTGGACAGCAATTGGTGTTGCAGAACTTGCAGCAGATAATGCAGTATTGGAAATTAAGGTTGTTGCAGCAACTGAGTAAGTTACGATTTGTGAGGATTTTTAAAATTCAAAAAGTTGCATCACCATAAGATTAGATTAATATTTGTTGCTTGATATTTGTTATCATTTATTAATTTTGTTTATAGATAAATTTATTCGCACCAAAACATCATTATTAAAATGAAAAAATTAGTTTCAATTATCTTGATTACTTTTATAGTACTTTCTATTTCTTGTTATGCGCAACTCAATCCTTCAGTTCACGATCAATTCACACCAAAATTTTATAACATAAACGGTTACAATATTAATGTTGAAGTCCTTGGTGATGGAGACCCGATCGTTTTTTTAGCAGGTGGACCCGGCAATTCACATGATTATATGCAGGGTGCATTCGGGCATTATTACAAAACCAATAAAGTCATCTTAATCGATTTTTTAGGAAGAGGTCTTTCCGATGATGCAAAAGATATAACTGAATATTCCGTTGAGAATGATGTCGAAACGCTGGAAGCTATAAGAAAGATACTTAAGCTGGAAACTTTTTCCCTGGTTGGCCATTCATACGGAACTGTGCACGCACAGGCATATGCAATAAAATATCCCCAAAGAATTAACCGGTTGGTATTGATAAGTGGTTTCCATAGCGCTGAAATGTGGCAGGCCAACTGCGATAATTACAATCATATGGCAAAAACATTTTACCCCGAACTCTGGGAAAAAGTGGATTCCATGAGAGCACTGGGTTATGTTTCTTCCGATTCTGAGTTTGTAAATGTGTATAACAAGTTCCCTACTAAGTATGTGTATTATCATAATACAGAATTAAATCAGAACATGCCCACCAGAAATGTTCGTAGCATGAGCATGGATGTTTATATATCTATAATAGGAAGGGACGGAGATTTTTGGGTTGGCGGTAGTATGATTAACCAGGATTTCCGACACAAACTGAAAGATTTAAAAATCCCAACATTAATTTATGCGGGAAGATATGATGGTGTTTCGACACCGGAGTAAGCAATCCAATACAAGAAGTTTATGCCGCAGGCAAAATTTATTATGTGTGAAAACAGCGGGCACAATCCTTACCTCGAAGAACCTGAAAAATTTTATAAAATATTTGATGAATTCTTCGGCATAAACAGATGAATAAAATTGCTATAGTTTCGGATATTCATGGAAACATCCTTGCCCTGCAGGAGGTTATTAAGGATATCGAATCCAGGAACGTTGATCAGGTAGTCAATCTCGGTGATCATATATCCGGTCCACTCTGGCCAAAGGAAACTCTTGAGCTACTAAAATCACTTGACTGGATTCATATACTGGGAAACCATGATAGACAGTTATTTGAACAAAAACCCGGAACTCATAATCCTTCGGACAGTTATGCATATCAATTTTTGGACAAAAACGATTTAGAGTGGTTATCATCACTACCTGATGTTCATCATGTCGGAAATGATTTTACATTTTTCCATGGAACACCATTAAATGATTCCGTTTATTTACTTGAGACTGTTGAAAATGGAATGACCAGGTTAGCAAATATGAATGAAATTAAAGAGCGGTTAGGCAAAACAAATTGTGCAATAATAAGTTGCGGACACTCGCATATTCCCAGAGTTGTAAGAATACAGGATATGTTGATAATCAATCCCGGTAGTGTGGGCTTGCAAGCGTACGATGATGTATCACCTGAATATCATAAGATTGAAGTGGGATCACCTCATGCAAGGTACGCAATTCTTGAACGACAAAATGATAATTGGTTTACTGAAATTATTGCCGTTCCCCATGATAATAATAAAGCAGCCGACCAGGCCCTTAAGAACGATAGAAAAGACTGGGAAAAAGGACTTAGAACCGGGTTTATGTGATCTTGATAGCAGGTCATTATGAAAAAAGAACAGGTCAAAAAATTTTACAAAGTTTTATGGGATGCACATGATAAGAGTGCAATGTCTGAAATTTTACATAAAGATTTTACATTCCGTGGATCACTTGGTCAGGAGAAGCGTGGTCACAATGGCTTTACCGAATACGTAGATCTGGTTCTTCAAGCTTTAGGTGATTACAAATGCCTTATTGAAGAGCTTGTTGAAGAAGAAAATAAAGTCTTTGCAAAAATGACATTCACCGGAATTCATCGTGATGAATTTATGGGATATGAACCAACTAATAAGCGAGTGAGTTGGAAAGGATGTGCGCTGTTTACTTTCGAGAGAAATCTCATCAAGGATGTTTGGGTACTCGGCGATCTGATAAGTCTCAAGGATCAATTACAATCCAATCATTTATAAGTTACAGGGGAATTTATTTAAGCTTCAAACCTTTTCTTCAACACTGAATATCCCTATAGCATGTTTTTTTCCTTTTAATTGAGTTATACCTTCCGATTCAATGTGGTATTTTTTGTCAAGCTCTTTATCATGCAGTATGCTTAATACTTCTGCTGATAAAATCAGTTTCTTTTCATATTCCTTACAAACTTCCTGGAGTCTTGCAGTAGTGTTGACAGTATCACCATGATAAGCAATCTCCTCTTTAGCACCCCCTATCTCCGTAACAATAACATCCCCGTAATGCAAACCGGCTTTAAATTCCGGAACTATTCCATATCTACTCAAATAGTATTCCTTTTTCGTGTTGATCGTACGATCAAAGTCGAAGAATGTACGAAGACAATTATTATTGTCCACACCGATGTCCAATTTCCATGTCAATATAACCTCATCGCCTACATACTGGTAAACTTCGGCACAACGTTCATATACTATATCTGTTAAATCATAGAAGCAATCCTGTATAAGATGACTGTATTTAATATGACCGTGTTCTTCAGCATAGGATGTTGAAGATTTTAGATCCATGAACATAAAAATCCGGACTTCTTCCTTTGGGGTATGATATCTACCAAATAAGAAGTTTAAAAGAACACCATGACCGAAATAATCATTTATGTGAATTATAAAGATGCCGGACATTACAAAAAGTCCCCAATAAACCATCATCATTATTACACCAGGACTTGAAAGATATTTAACATATAAATCAATTACTTCGGGATGTAGAACTGATTTATCCAGGTTTAAACTATCCGTAGCCAAAACTGCAATAGAAGAAAATACAAATATGCTGAATAAATAGAACGAAGTTTTAATTAATAAACTAATTCCAAACGGTTTTCTACGGAGTAGCTTGCTGAAGTATAATATTTCAAATGAGCCAATTAATGTAGATGGGACAATTGTACCTAGTACTGCAACCGCAATGCTTATTGAAAAATCATAAGGTCTGATAATAGGGCCATAAGTATGTAAAACTGTTGCTTCGAAACTGACATAGAAAACACCACCAAGTGTCCAATAACCGACAAGGAACAATATTTTATTTAACTGTGTTTTTCTCATTAACAAAAGTGTAAAAGCCGTTGCAGTTTAAACTGAGTTGCATAAATAGATATTTAAATACTTTACAAATTAAAATTCTTGATTTTTGATCTCAGAAGCAATTAATTGTGAATAATGTTAGAACAAAAAAATTGTTCTGTTTTGCAACCCTAACTAGCTCAGTTTTCTGATACTCTATCAAATTTTTGATACCCTCTTTATTGATATTTCATTCCAACTTAGTGATAGCAAGCATTAATCCTTGATGCTGCACTGGCATTATTATTGGCTTCACTGCTTATCAAATCATAGTCAACAGAGGATTTGTAAGATGTATTATATTCCAAGGCTTTTAGTTACAACAATTGCTTGCTTAACTTTTTTTGCGTTAAGTAATTGCAGTCTTATTGATAATGGGGATGGAAGTAATGCTCAGACTTATTATTTTGAAGTTGAATACGTAAATCATGCCTGGGGATACCAGCACAACGGATTCTACATTGATAAAACCGGTGACGTTTTTGCTTATAATTATAACGAACAGGATGATCCCTGGAATCCGGAAACACGCGATCATTTTACAGTTGAAGAGCTGGTCGATAAATACAGTCATTCAAATTCCTTATGTGATAAGATTGATTTCATCACCTTAAAAGAAAAACAGCTTTACATACCAATTGCCTTAGCTGGGAATATTTCCGATACAACCAGTGACGGAGCAGATATGGGGACTTTATCATATATATGTTATCGGTATAATTCGAATAGCAATTTATATACTCCAATTATTCTTCAAGTTAGCGGCGATATTGCTTTTAAAAATGAATCGGAAGCCGCAGAAAATTTAGTACTATGGCTGGGGACACTCTGCCAATTAGAATAAACATAACATTGTATATAACTAGTTTTGCTTTACTGGCCTATGAAACAGTTTAAGCACAATCGTCATACACTTCAAAAAAGTAAAGGAGGGTGTTTCATGAAAAAAGTAACAGTATTAATCCTTACTACCTTTTCATTTTTAATTTATAGTTGTGATTTCCTAATAGAAACCTCGACAATTGCTGATGAGTATTATCCTTTGAAAGTGGGTAACAAATGGTATTACAATTTCGACCATCCTGATACTACCGTTTTTAATGAAATAAAGGAAATAATAGGCATAACTGTCATAAATAATTATCGATACTATATTACTGTAAGATATGGATTGCCTCCTAACAGTTATTCAGATACTTCATATTCAAGAACACAAAAAGGTAAATTGTTTATCGGATATAAACGGAAAATTGATGGAGTTATATCATTTAATGAAAATCTAATAGCGGATTTTTCATTGAATATTGGAGATACAATTAGAACAAATGAGTATGATTATATGACAATTACAAATAAATTTGATAATATAATTGAGATTAATTGGCGCGCTGATTTGTGGGGACGGACTAAATATCAGAAAGGAATTGGAGTAATTGAAAGTATAACATCTAATTCAGTAATTCACAGGAGGTTTCTAGTTAAATCAGAATTAAAATAAAAGTGCAATAGTCAGCGAGTCCATCTGTTAATTTTTATCCACTATAAATACGAGCAAATGCCAGCAGGAAACTATATCGCAACAAGAAGGATGGTTTTATTAAAATAATACTTATTTCCATCATCAAATTTAAACTCTTCACTCTATCAACGGCCCGATATCTGTTCCCTGCGGATAAAGAATAAATGCTATTGCGTAAGCTATAACTGAGAGAATCACTCCATACATAAATATCGTATATGAAATTCGCAGCTGCTTATATTTGGTACCGAGGACCTGCCCGAGATAATAAAAATCTTTAATCATACTGCCGTAAAGATAATCTTTGTCATACATCATTTCTTTCATTCCCCATGTAAAATCACCAAGATCCATATTATAAAAATTACCGAAGAATAGAAGGTTAGCTTTTTTATTTTTTATTTCATCCTGTGTAAAAACACCTGAAGTTATCTTGGGTCTCGTAACCATTACCGCAAATACAAGCGCCGCAAGACTGGTTATTGTAAGCAGTGCAGTTGGTATGATAAGATGCGGATTTGTATCCAGTTTCCTAACCATTATACTAACAATAATCGTAAGCACAAGAGTATTAACACTTATCATTATGTTGGCTTTGGTATCTGCCATAGAGCTGAAGTTAACGTGAGTACGCATAACATTTCGGAACATCGTCTCGACTCCCCTGCCCCCTTCTTTCTCTGCTTTCTTTTTGTTGGCTATCTTTTCTTTCTCAATCTCTATCTTAGATTCTTTTAATTCAACATTCTTCTTTTTCTTTCTGAGTTTCTTCAATTTCTTTTCAAGTTTAACAAGATTTATATTTTTCCGGACAGAAAAAGTTTCTTTAGCATACTTTGTAAAATAGGTCTGGTTATTTACGAAATCAATTGAGTGCCTTAGCCATTCTTCATCATCTACCTTAAATTGATCTTTTAAATCAAGCTCCATTCGAAGAAGCTCGCTTTTCTCTTCAAAAACTTTTGTACCCAGATGATGAAGATCGGCGTCACAAAGAATTTCCTCAAGAAGATTTTTTGGTTTCTGCGGCATCTTTGTTGCCTCTATAAGAGAAACCACCTTCTTTGTTCTTTCTTCCGGATACTTTTTTGAGCTTAAAAACTTTTTTGCATAATCGATACTGATTTCTTCATGACCTTTACACTGGATAATATAACCCACATCATGATACCATGCAGCTATTAATAATAACTCAAGCTCATCATCACTGATACCTTCGGAGCCTGCTATCTCTCTTACAGCAAGCACAACTTCGGTAGTGTGTCCGAGATTATGGTACACATTTTCCGGCGGGGCTTTCTCCTCGAAAATTCTGAAAACATCTTCTCTCACTTCATTAATAAACTCTTCACTCATGTTGCTGCCTTTTCACGGTTAAAATAAAATCAGGGGATTATGTTTGGTTATATTAACTTATATAATTTAATTATAAAATCAGAATGAGAATAAGAATTAATGTGAGCTAATTTTCAGATTCAATCTCGATTTATTTTATGATGGGAAATATAATCCTCTAATAATTTTCGTGTAGTGACTCCAATCACAAACCATTTTTATCTATGCTTTTTAATAATTCTTACTTATATTTTTTGTACTATTTTTTCTTCAATTTTAATTTTTATACTTATAAAATTAAGA
>JASFSF010000079.1:0-8268 GCA_050114555.1 Ignavibacteria bacterium | reverse complement strand
ATTTTATCAAAATCTTTGGTAATGAGAAAGTTCTTCTACAAGAAATCAAAAAAGTGATAGACAAGAAAAGATTACCAAAGAAATTACTTTATGACGGGAACGGATATGAGAAAATTGGGAACCTGATTAAAGAACTAAAAGATGGATTGAACGATTATACGATTGAGATTGAAAATCACCTAAAGACTCTTCCTTTATCAAAAAAATTAAAGAATATCTTTACACTCTCCGAGCAGCAGTATCATCTTTACATGCTCTTCATAGAACTTGTGAACAGAATAAATACTGATAATTTCAAGAATTGTGATTTTAAGATTGCTTTTCTTCCGCACTGCATAAAAGACCGAATGGTAACCTGCATGTCTGTAAAAGATAATATCGATTATCGGTGTAAAAATTGTTCAAAGATTTGCCAGATTAATTTACTCAGCAAAACACTCCGGAAGAATAAAATTAATCCGTATATCTGGATGACTGCTGATCTGAAAAAATTATTTAAGGTATTAAAGCAAAATAATTCATCGGTCGGTGTGCTGGGTGTTGCCTGCATACCGGAACTGGTTAATGGAATGAGGTTTTGCGGCAAGTATAATTTTCCTGTAATTGGTATTCCACTTGATGCAAACAGGTGTGCAAGGTGGATGGGAGACTTTTACGATAACACAATTAATTTTGATAGACTTAACAAATTACTTAATTAAAAATATATGCTGAATTCATAATGAAAACGATTGGCTTAATCGGCGGAACCGGTTGGGTTTCAACTGCAGAGTACTACAGACTTATAAACCAGGGTATTAATAAAAAGCTCGGTGGGCTTAACTCGGCGCAATGCATAATCTATTCTTTTAATTACACCATCATCGACAAATTTAACAAGCTGGATGATCATGACAGTATTTATAAACTTGTTCTCAATGCTGCAAGGAAATTGGAATCTGTTTCTGTTGACAGACTGGTATTGTGTGCCAATACTCTTCACCAATATGTAGATAAGCTTGAGAAAGAAATCTGTATTCCAATCATTCATATAGGAGATGCTACAGCAGATGCCGTTAAAAAGAAGGGTTTGTCCAGGATTGGATTATTGGGCACAAGGTTTACAATGGAGATGGATTTCTATATCAAACGACTTGCCAATGAAGGTATTGAATCTCTTGTCCCTGAAAAGCAGGATCGGACATTTATTCACGATTCTATAATGAATGAACTATTAAAAGAAAATTTCAAAAAAGAAACGAAGGATAGATTTTTATCTATAATTGATGAATTAATTAATTCGGGTGCCGGGGGAATCGTGCTTGGTTGTACTGAAATTCCTCTTCTAATTAAACAGGAAGATGTATCCATTCCGGTGCTTAACACCCTGGAAATTCATGCATCTGCCATCGTGGATTTTGCACTTGGCCAGGAAACAAATGAATCTTAAATCATCCATTGCCAGCATAACGCCCAAGAAAATCTTCCCTTGCTTAAGAGATATTTATTACCGGATAAACCGCTTCATATACTCCGGGAAGAGATATCACTGCCCGATCTGCGAAAAAGATTATAAAAAATTCTTAACGGGTGCCGGAAACAAATTAAATTCGCGATGTCCCGGTTGCGGGACAGCAGAGAGGCATCGCCTATTATGGCTCTACCTGCAAAACAAACTGAACATTTTCAACAAAGACTTACAACTTCTGGATATTGCACCCGACCAGACTATCCAGAAAAAATTGAAAGCTTCGACAAACATTAATTATTTAAGTGTGGATCTCGAATCAGCCTTTGCAATGAAGAAGATGGATTTAACAAAACTTGAATTTGACGACAACAAATTTGATGGTGTTATCTGTTATCATGTTTTGGAACATATTGGGAACGACCGCAAAGCTCTAAGTGAAATGTTCAGAGTGTTGAAACCGGGCGGTTGGGCTATACTTCAATCACCTGTCGATATGGACCGGGAATATACATTTGAAGATCCAACTATAACATCACCACAAGAGAAATTAAAATATTTCGGACAGGAAGATCATGTTAGAATTTACGGTCGTGACTATACCAAACGATTGAAAGAAGCCGGCTTCGATGTAATTGAAGATAACTATATTCTGGAATTCGATGATAGGAAGATTTCACTATACGGACTTGATAAGGATGAGATCATTTATCTATGCAAAAAACCTAAACCACAATTAGGTGCAGTTACAATTGAATGGAAATCAAAAACTTAATAATGATCTATTTGACAAGTATTTAAGCTTACTAGGAATACCGAAAACTTCGCCAAATTTTGATCTGCTTGAACAAATTGTAAATGCTCATCTAATTAAAGTTCCGTTTGAAAACATTTCAAAACTGATATTTAAGAAAGAGGGATTTTGCGATATCCCCGATCTTTCAACTTATCTTAACGGTATTGAAAAATATAATTTCGGAGGAACCTGTTATTCTAACAACTACTACCTTTACCTGCTTCTCGAATATCTTGGTTTTGATATAATCCTTTGCGGTGCGGATATGAATGAAAAGGATGTTCACATCGTTAGTATAGTTACGATTAATAACAAAGAATATATCGTTGACGTTGGATACGCAGCTCCGTTTTACAAGCCGATGGATCGCAATTTAAAACATGATCAAGTTATTGAATCTGGCAATGAGAAATATGTGCTTAAATCCAGGGATAGGAACAACTATTCAAAAATGAAACACTATATTAATGGTGAATTAAAACATGGATACATAGCAAAACCATTTCCAAGGAAGATTAATTTTTTCAATAGTGTAATTGAAGATTCATATGCAGATTATTCCACATTTATGAATGCAATCCGCATAACAAAGTTTACAGAAAATGGTTCTCTTTCTCTCAGGAATCTTAATTTTTCAACAACGATTGGTGAAAATATTTCGCATATGAATATTTCATTCGATGAAATCCCGGATATTGTTGAAAAGAATTTCGGAATGCCGGCTGAAAAAGTAGCCATTGCACTCAGTATGATTAAAGAGTTAAAAGATATCCACGACTAGGAATTCCAAGCCGGGAATCTGATATAATCACATGTAACATCTGTCACATTAATCTTTTATCGTCTTCACTAACTTTTGTAACTTTTCCGAATTGTATTCAGAAACTATGCTGAAAGTTCAATTTTTTGAATAAAATCATCGATAGGATTCTTTCTCTCTGGAACATTTTCCGGCTTGCTTTAGCGGGTGGTGAAGCAAATATTTTAGAGGGAAATCTGAACCGTGCAATTATCCTTCTGGCCATTCCAATGACTCTCGAAATGGTAATGGAATCACTGTTCGCAATAGTAGATATCTACTTTGTAAGCAAGATTGGTGTTAATGCAATTGCAACTGTGGGTTTAACTGAATCAATGATGACAATTATGTACTCGCTGGGATTCGGGCTTGCTATGGGAACCACTGCAATGGTATCGCGCAGGATTGGAGAAAAAGATGTTAATGCTGCTTCCGCTTCTGCTGTGCAATCGATCTATCTTGGTATTATTATTTCAATACCGATTATGTTCACAGGCATTTTCTATTCCGCAGATTTGCTTGAGTTAATGGGCGCTTCTGCCGAAATTATAAAGGAAGGATCGGGTTACCCAACACTATTATTTGCTACAAATCTTATTATCATCTTGCTGTTCCTTATAAACGGAATATTTCGCGGTGCCGGTGATGCTGCCCTTGCCATGCGGGCATTGTGGTTATCAAACGGACTTAACATTATTCTCGATCCAATGCTAATTTTCGGCATCGGACCTTTTCCGGAACTTGGAATCGAGGGTGCGGCAATCGCAACGATAATCGGAAGAAGCATAGGTGTCTGCTACCAGTTTTATCATCTCTTTAAAGGAAAGGGAATAATAAAAATTCATAAAGAGAATTTTCATTTCAGACCTGACATTATCGTTCGCCTTATTAAACTCTCGGCAGAAGTAACAGCACAATTTATAATTGCTTCTGCAAGCTGGATATTTCTGATGCGAATAATGTCAACGTTTGGCAGCGCAGCACTTGCAGGCTATACTGTTGCAATCAGAATTATTATGTTTACATTAATGCCGGCATGGGGTTTCTCCAATGCAGCAGCAACTATGGTTGGACAGAACCTCGGAGCTAAACAACCTGATCGTGCAGAACAATCTGTTTACCGTACAGGACTGTTCAATGTAATTTTTATGGGGATAGTGATGGTAATCTTCCTTCTTTTTGCAGGAAACCTTGCTTCATTTTTTACGGATGATCCAGATGTAATTTCTTATGCGGCTCAATGTTTAAGCACACTGGCTCTGGGTTATCTCTTCTACGCATTCGGAATGGTGCTTGTACAATCTTTTAACGGAGCCGGCGATACACGTACGCCAACAATAATGAATCTCTTTGTATTCTGGATGCTTCAGATTCCCTCTGCATACCTGTTGGCTGTTCTACTGTCAATGGAAGCGGCGGGAGTGTACTGGGCAATTGTAATTTCCGAAAGCACATTTACTATTGTTGGTTATTTTCTTTTTAAAAGAGGCAGGTGGAAAACTGTTAAAGTTTAATCATTCTAACTTTAATTTTCAATTACGTCATTTTATAAATATTTTAAGGACGAATTAGATATAATAATTTTCTTTCAACCAAAACAAAATAAATCGGGGTTGGTTATGAGTTCTGAATCGCGTATCCCTGCCGAAAAAATTACATCAAAAATTTATTATGTAAATAATGAAAAAGTAATGCTTGATTTCGATGTGGCAGAACTTTATGGTGTTGAAACCAGGGTTTTAAAACAATCAGTAAAAAGAAATATCAATAGGTTTCCGAAGGATTTCATGTTTCAATTAACAAAATCTGATTGGAATGAGCTTATCACAATTTGTGATAACCTTGGCAGCAGAAAATTCAGTCCGGTTCCTCCATTTGCGTTCACCGAGCAAGGAGTTGCTATGTTATCCAGCGTGCTGAAAAGCAAGCGTGCAGTAAAGGTTAATATTGCAATTATGAGGGCCTTTGTTGAACTCCGCAAATTTCTCCACAGCACTGAAACTCTTGCGAAAAAGCTCACAACTCTGGAGAAAGAGACCAACCAAAAATTTGAAGAACAACAGAAGCAAATAACCCTGATATTCGAAGCAATTAAACAATTAATTAAAGAAGAGAAAAAAGACAGGACACCCATCGGCTTTACCTTACCAAAGAAGAAGTAGCTGTTTTTACCCGACTATATTCATTCACTTTATATTTTCTGCAAGTTAATTGCTTGATATTATACCATTTTCACATCTTTAATACTGAATGATTATTCAGTTTTAATTTCACAATTCATTGAGAAAAACCGTTGACATACGGCAAATTATGCCTTATGTTCAGCAATCAAATTCCCGCCTTTTTAAGCTTGCTCAACTCTACACTCAAAGCAGGAAGGTAAAAGAATTTTAATTTATTGAGGAGACACTATGAGATCAGGCATCGGAATATTATTAATTATGCTCGTTTTGATTGGCTGCAGTACCGACAGCGAAAAACAGGCGCCGCTTTTTACAAATCTTGGTATTCTTGATTATCCGGTAACGACTGATTCCGAATCAGCACAAGAATATTTTAACCAGGGATTAATTCTTGCATACGGATTTAATCACGAAGAATCTTTCCGTTCTTTTGAAGAAGCTGCAAGGTTAGATCCGGATTGTGCAATGGCATACTGGGGAATGGCCTACGTTCTCGGACCAAATATAAATCTGCCTATGGACGATGCAGTTGTTCATTCTGCTTATGAAGCAATTCAGGAAGCAATTGATTTGCTTGACGATGAAACTCAAAAGGAAAAAGATCTCGTTATGGCAATGTCGAAACGTTATTCCAAAGAGGTAATGGAAGACAGAACGCCGCTTGACCGGGCATACTCCGATGCAATGAGAAAGTTTGTGCAAAAGTATCCCGACGATCTTGATGCAGCAACATTGTTTGCAGAATCGATTATGGATCTTCATCCCTGGGACTACTGGCAGAAGGATGGAACAATGCAGCCATGGACAAATGAATTACTTACGACGCTTGAGAATGTATTGAAAGTAAATCCCGATCATCATGGAGCAAACCATCTCTACATTCATTCTGTTGAAGCATCAAAAAATCCCGGGCTTGGAATGAAGAGTGCAGACAAACTCAGATTCCTTGCTCCGGGTGCCGGACACCTGGTACATATGCCCGCACATATTTACATAAGAACAGGCAAGTATCACGAAGGATCGCTAGCAAACATTCGTGCGGTAAAATCGGATGAAGAATATATTAATCAATGCAACCAGCAGGGATTTTATCCGCTTTCATATTATCCGCATAACTATCACTTCCTCTGGGCGACTGCTACGCTTGAAGGCGACAGCAAAACCGCCATCGATGCTGCGATTAAAACTTCGCAGAAGCCGCCTGATTCATTATTAAATCTTTGCGGTTATGAAACCCTTCAGCATTTTGCTGTTATCCCGCTTTACGCTTATGTAACCTTCGGCAAGTGGGATGAAATACTGGATTACACGCAGCCCCAGGATGTAAGACCATACATGCAAACCATCTGGCGATATGCAAGAGCAATGGCATTTATTGCTAAAGACAATATAGCTGAAGCAGAAAAAGAACTGGCAATTATAGAGCAAATGCGTTCAAATCAAAGCATACGTGATCTTTCCATATGGGGAATAAACTCAGCAGGCACTTTAATAGAAATCGCCTACGAAGTTGCCCGGGGTGAGCTTGCTGCAAAACAGAAAAATTATCCGTTGGCAATTAAACATCTCAAAAAAGCAGTCGGGATTGAAAACACTTTAAGATATGATGAACCGCCTACATGGTTTTATCCCTGCAGGCAGAACCTGGGCGCAGTTCTTATCGAAGCAGGTAAGTACAAAGAAGCGGAAGAAGTTTATAGAGAAAACCTTGATGAAATTCCCGATAACGGCTGGGGATTGTTCGGACTAAAACAGGCATTGTTAAAACAGGATAAAACAGAAGAAGCCGCCGAAGTAGAAAAAAGATTTAATGAGGCGTGGAAGTTTGCCGATATTGAATTGACCTCTTCCAGAATTTTATAAAATTAATAAATTTCCGAAATGCTGTATAATGTCATTACCGTGAAAACCTGCCTGTCGGCAGGCAGGAGCGGGAATCTGCCTCAAAATAGCGGATTCCCCTTTTCAGGGGAATGACTGGAATATGTTAGCATTTTTTACAAAATAAAAAATTAATTAGTTAATGGGGGCAAATTTGGCTATTTTTGCACTCTCCGGAAATAGACCGGGATTTTTTTATTACTAGTTAGAGGTTCTTTGTGAGCACTAAGTTATTCGTGGGTTCTCTCCCCTGGTCGGTAAACGACGAAGAGTTGAAAGAAACATTTGAATCACATGGTACTGTTATTTCTGCAAAAGTTATTTCAGACCGGCACACCGGCAGATCTAGAGGTTTTGGATTTGTTGAGATGGAGAATTCTTCAGATGCAGAAAATGCTATTAAAGCATTAAATGATTCGGAATTAAATGGAAGAAACATTGTAGTTAATGAAGCTAAATCACGCAACTAAATAGATATTCTATATTGATTTCTGAGAAGGCGCCCCTGCGGCGCCTTTTTCATTTTCAGCCAAAGGTTGACCCACCGAAACGTTGAAGGCGGGCTGATGAGCCTATGACTCATTCCCCTCACTTCTTCCCTCTTGCCTTTTACCTCTCGCCATTTACCCCCGACTTGCAACATACTCAAACCAATGATTAACTTATATAAGTTTAATAATATCATTATCACTTAATAAAGGAGGTGGACAAAATGGGTAAAAAGGTTGAAGTTGCAGGAATAATGGGACCAATCTGGTTTATGGGGTGGTTATTTACACTCGGATTTCTTAAAGTAACTTTCTTCCAGGGATTGCTGGCAATACTTATATGGCCATATTATATAGGCGATTTTGTGGCAAATACTGTAATGAAGTAACAGGCAATTGAAATGCCGGGTATTATTTAAAATTTATGAGCAACGTTTTCCGGATAAAAAATGAAAGTCCTTCACGTTTAGAAAACTTCAGCGATGCAGTATTTGCTTTCTCTATCACATTGCTGATGATCTCGCTTGAAGTGCCGAAAACCTTTACACGCATTTTAGAGCTTACTGATGAGCTGATTGCTTTTGCAATTACAATTATCCCGCTCTTTATTATCTGGCAGCAGCACCGTTTATTTTTCCGGAGGTACGGATTGGATGACAGAACAATTCTTATCT
>JASFSF010000078.1:0-8295 GCA_050114555.1 Ignavibacteria bacterium | reverse complement strand
AACTTTTCTGTCATCCAGGATTCTTATAACAACGCTCTCGTGCTTATTTTTTATCTCAGTTCCTACAACGGGAAGAATAGATACTCTGAATCTGATGATGTGCCTGTCAATCTCTCTTTGAATAAAACCATCTTGTCCCATTTCTCTTTCAAACCTGTCCATCCCTTTGCCACGGTCTTTTACAACAGCAACTACCGCTTCGGGTAGAGTGTTATCTTGCCTGTGCCATAGCTGAAGTACGCCATCCGTCCTAAAGTAAACTTCTGTAACCTTGCCCTCGCGTGGTATAAAATGAATATCACTTGCACCCTGCCTTACTCCCTCGACCAGGGCGCCTTCAATCAGGTTGATTAATGCACTTTTATTAATTTCTGAATCAAGTTCATCTTCATCAACAGAATCTTCTGTATCTGCATCGTCAATACTGAATTCATCATCACCCTCTTCCATTGCTTTCAGGAACACATTTTCCGGGGGAAGAATTTTTTTGATCAGATTTTCATAGTCTGACTTCTTAATAAAAATTACTTCATACTTCTTTGCATTCATCCCAAATGCTATGCGGGGAATGTGTCGATCTGTCGGATCTATTGCGGCAAGAATAAGTTTATCTTTAATCCTTTCATCATACATAAAAGGTATGACAAAATGAGTAAGCATTAATTCTTTTAGCGGTTCGCCTGCTTCTTCAATTAATTTTTTAATTGATTCTATTCGTTCTTCAGGAATCTGCTCCGGCCTTGTCTCAAGTTCTCTAAATGCATATAAGATTGCTACTTCTCTGAAGATTTGATCGTGGTCGTAATTAAAATCATCAACAAGAATTTGAGCAAGGTTTCTCTTTATTTTATTTTTATCATTTGCTTTGGCAATCAAAGCTTTTTCAAGAGTTTGAGAATCAATTATCCCTTTTTTGAATAGCAGATACCCGATCTTATCGGTCATTTCAAGGTTAGATTCAATCATACTTTATCATCTTCCAGATATATTGTGTTACTGCTTACTCCGGGTGTTTTAGGTCTTACAGTAGCAGTTTCTGCAGATACCAGTGTAAGAGCAATCATTATAACCATAATAACCATGGCTATAGTAACCTGAATAATTTCAATCAAGTTCTTTAACCGATAAACTGTTTCGCTCTCATAATAATTAGCTAATTGAAGAGCTGTATTTTTAATTGTGCCTGATTCCTCACCAGAGTGAAACCTTGAAAGAGCAGTCTCTGTAAACACACCAGACGCTTCGAATGCTTCAGTCATTCCAACACCCTTCTTCAACATTAGGGGTATTGCAATCTGTTTAATTCTGCTTTCAAAGTAGGTGTTGCCGGAAGCTTCTGCTGCAATCCGGATGGGTTCAATACTTTCTGCAGATCCATGATAAAGCGTATAAAATACCCTGCAGAACACTTCGATTAAGGTTTTATGAATTAATTGACCCATTACGGGCATTTTCATAATGTATTTATCAAATACAAGTCTTCCCTTTTTTGTTCTTATATATATTACGAATGCAATTATCGGCAATATTAGAACTGCGCTTATTAATAAAGGATTAGCTACAAGAAAATCACTTATTTGTAGTGTGAAGGCTGTCATCGGGGGAAGTTCTATGCCAAACCGGACAAACAGTTTCGCTGTTTCGGGAAAGATATATCCCACATAAAATAATACGGCCAAGAACAATACAAACATTGTTACTGCCGGGGTTATTAATGCGCTGCGCAAACTTTTTCTGAATTCCTGTCTTCTCTCGAGAAACTTAGCCGTTGCTTTATAGATTTCGGCCATGTTACCACTTTTAGAGGCAAGCCCAAGCATATAAGAGGTAAATTTTCCAAAAATTCCCTGAAATTTTAGAAACGTCGTTTCGCTGTCTGTACCTTTCTTTAAATCGTTATTAATCTCTTTAAGAGTGTTCTTCAGTGCTGCGTTTTGAGTATCATTAATAAGAAGGGTTAAAACTTCGCTGTAGGCAAGTTTTTGATCAAGAAGCTCCGCACTTATTTTTACAAAGGTTACTATATCAGCTGTCGGGGGTTTTCTTTGAAAATCCAGGAGCTTTTTATTTACTGATAAAACTTTATAGCCAAGCCTGGAGAGTGCTTCTTCTACTTCTCTTTTGCTGAAGGCTTTTTGCTCACCCCGAATGGGTTTCTCATTTCCTTTTCTTACTCTGTAAAGGTAAGTAGATTTTTTTTGGGTGGTAAGAATCTTTAGCTTGTTCTTTTCAGCAAGTCTCTGAACTTTCT
This sequence comes from Ignavibacteria bacterium, assembly GCA_050114555.1. GTDB lineage: Bacteria > Bacteroidota > Ignavibacteria > Ignavibacteriales > Ignavibacteriaceae > BMS3ABIN03. Next base: position 6,044 of record JASFSF010000078.1, on the reverse strand, counting down.
TTTTGGCTTCAGAAACAGAAATTGCTGATAAGGTGCCATTAATATTCTGACCATTTAATCTCTGTGCTGTAAATTTAAACTCAACCATTTTACCAGTTCCATCATTTTTTATATACTGTTTTATCAATAGTCAAATATGATTCCAAACTTAAGCGCTATAATCGTTCATGTTAATATCCCCGCCTAAGTAAAAACTTTCACTTTAAACAAAAAAAGGCTGTAAAAATTACTTTACAGCCTTCATTTGTTTTTACTAAGAATAAATACTTAGTTATTAACCGCAACAGATATTGTATTGCCTGTAACGGTCGCAGTTGCCTTAACAGGATTAGATCCGTCAGTACCGTTCTCTGTTCCCAATCCAACTATTGTAACCTGATTGGCAGTAACAGTTGCAGAATAAGTACCATTAGCGGTTGAATCTAAGCCAGTTGGAATTGTCCAATTGGTAAATTTGTTTCCGCCTCCACCCATTGATGTTGGTTTCTTATAATACTGCTGAGACATAGCTCCCAGGTTGTTAAGATCTGAGATTACGCCATCTCTGTTAGCTGATGTTGCATTAGCATTAAAAAGATTTATACCAACTACAACAGCGATACCAACTACGATAACACCCAGTACGATTAAGAGAAGTTGTTGCTGACCCATTATTTACTCCTATGTTTGTTTAAGGATTTAGTTAATTAACTAATTACTAAAGTGGTCTGAATTCTAGTTAATTATGCTTGAACTAATTTCATTTGCTGTTATTAACGTTCTTACTTTTATTGAATCATTTTCCGTAACTACCTCAGTTCCCGTGCCAATTATTATCACGTTATCCGGTGACACCTGGGCTATGTAAGACCCATTTACCGTAAACGACATCTGGGGTGGTATTGCCCACCCGGTAAACTTCTTTCCTCCCCCTCCCATCATTTGGGGTTTTTTGAAGTAAGCAAGGGCAATTGAGCCCAGATTCTGACTTTCACTAATTAGAATTTCTCTTTTCCTGTCAATGGCATTCCCGCGGAATAATTCAATTGATACGGCTATGGCTACTGCAATAATTATTATTCCTAATATGACTAAAAGCAGTTGTTGCTGGCCCATCCTTAACGACCTAAATTTTATTGTTAGGGGCTAATAACTATAATAAATATGCCAGCTTGAATTGATAGGAATGTTCTAATGTTAACAATATCTGAAGGAATCTGAGGTTCTTCTGTAAGTTTTACAGGTAAATATTTCCAATATTTTACAGCATTTCAAAGAACTAAATGAATAATATTACTAATGATTTTTTAAGTTTTTTAATTCATTCTTCATTCTTTGGGAGGTATATAAAATAATGTGCCAGTTATTTTTTCAGTTAAAATATTTTTTTAACGATTGCTTTTTAAAAGCAAAAATAAATTCTGAATTTCCAGTAACATTTTCTTTTACTCTGAAATAATTACAGCGTACTATGGAAAACCGGTTTGTTATAATGATTTGATATTAAGATTAGATGTGTAATAATTTCAACAGGATTATAACCAGAAGATCGCCCCATAAATGATCATAAATATTCGATTGCCAATCCAATACTTACTGACCATTGTAAATTTTTCAGTATTAAGCAGAGAAGCTTAGAAATGCAGATAAGATTGAGCTTACTTTATTAATCAGAGAACCAATGTTCTTACTTTATCTTAATGTGTAGATCCCTCAACTGCTCTTCGCTTACACCGGATGGTGATTCATCCATTAAAGATAAAGCGCTTGTAGTTTTAGGAAATGCAATCGTATCTCTTATCGAAGTGTTCCCGGAAAATATCATTACCATTCTATCAAATCCAAATGCAATTCCACCATGCGGAGGTGCTCCATATTTAAAAGCATTCATAAGAAATCCAAACTTTTGCTCAGCTTCCCCGGGAGGAACACCAAGAACTTTAAACATCTTTGCCTGCAAATCAGGGTTATGAATTCTTATACTGCCGCCGGCTATCTCGTTGCCATTTAACACCAGGTCATATGCTCTTGCTTTTGCTTTGCCCGGATCCGATTCAAGCAAATCAATATCTTCTAAGCGGGGTGAGGTAAATGGATGATGCATTGCATAATATCTTCCGGTATCTTCATCCCATTCGAGCAACGGAAAGTCTGTTATCCACACTAACGATGGTTCGCTATCCGGCTTGATCAAATCCAGCCGTCTCGCCATTTCCAGACGCAATGCACCCTGTTGATTTAAGGTCTCACTCTTATCCCCTGCTAATACCAGAATTAAATCTCCGGTCTCAGCATTAACAGCTTTAACTATGTTGGTTTTCTCTTCTTCAGAAAGAAATTTTGCAACCGGAGAATTCAACCCATCGTTTGTAACTTTAAGCCAGACTAATCCTTTCGCCCCACGTTCTTTAACAAATGATGTGAGATTATCAATCTGATTTCTGCTGAAATCTGAACATCCCTTTGCAACCATCCCGGTAACGATTCCGTTTTTACACGCATCACTAAATACTTTGAATTCAGAATTTTGTACTACTTTATTGAGTGTGATCAATTCCATATCAAATCTAAGATCCGGTTTATCGCTTCCATATTTTTCCATCGCTTCTTCAAAGGTGAATCTCGGAACGGGCAATTCAAGTTTTTTATCCCATATTTCCCTGTAAAGATTCTGCATCAAGCCTTCAACTGTTTTGAAGACATCTTCCTCATCAACAAAGGACATTTCAACATCAATCTGTGTAAACTCTGGCTGACGATCTGCGCGAAGATCTTCGTCCCTGAAGCATTTAACAATCTGAAAATATTTATCGAACCCGGAAACCATTAACAACTGTTTATATTGTTGCGGTGATTGGGGAAGAGCATAGAATTTCCCTTTATGAAGTCTGCTCGGTACAAGATAATCCCGGGCACCTTCGGGGGTGCTTTTCATTAGAACCGGAGTTTCAATTTCTAAAAATGAATTTTTGTCAAAATATTTCCTCACTACCTGGTACATTTTATGCCTAAGCTCGAGGATTCTTTGAAGCACAGGTCTTCGCAAATCAAGGTACCTGTACTTCAATCGCAGATCTTCAAACGCTTCTACTTTATCTTTTATCGGAAAAGGCGGGGTTTCTGCTTCGCTTAAAATTTCCAGATTATTTATTATTACATCCACACTTCCTGTTTTAGAATCTTTGTCCAGTTGTTCTTCCGGTCTTTTCCGCACAACACCTTCAACAGAGATTACAAATTCATTTCTGAGCTCTTTTCCAAGCTGATGAGCTTCCTTATTCTCTTCCGGTTCAAACACGATTTGAGTTATACCATAACGATCTCTTAATCTTATAAATATAACTCCTCCAAGATCCCGTCTGCTATCGACCCAGCCGTTTAGCACAACGGATTTATCAACATCTTTTAATGTCAGCTCTCCACAAGTATGTGTTCTTTTCTTGAAATACATATTAAAGTTACATACCCTTATAAGTAATTTGGATTGTTAAAATTAATCATTCTAAATAGGGTAAACAAGTTAACACGGTGCTTCGTTAAGATGATATCTACATCACTAATTTCAATTCTTTATTCCTTCAATTACAATTCAATTCTTTGTATGTTTATGTTTTGAAACAAGCATATAATACTTCCCAAAAGGAATATGTTAGTGATGCTAATTCAATTAAAATAAACTGAAATACATAATGAACATTGTTGAATTAATAATTAAGAAAAGGGATGGTAAATCTTTAACTAAAGCGGAAATTTCATATTTAGTAGATTCCTTTACAAAAGGAAACATCCCGGAATACCAATTCTCATCATTCCTGATGGCCGTATTCCTACAAGGAATGAACAAAAAGGAAACTGCCGACCTTACAGAGGCGATGCTTTTCAGCGGGAAAGTTGTTGATCTTTCAAAGATTAGAGGTCCCAAAATCGACAAGCATTCTACCGGCGGAGTTGGAGACAAAACCTCTTTAATTATTGCACCAGTTTTAGCCTCTGCGGGAATAAATGTTCCGATGATTTCCGGAAGGGGATTGGGACATACCGGCGGCACCGTGGACAAGCTTGAATCAATACCTGGATTCAAAACAGATTTAAACTTAACACAATATAAATCTATATTAAAAAAATGCGGTGCTGTATTAATAGGACAAACTAAAGATATTGCCCCAGCAGATAAGCTGATTTATTCACTCCGTGACGTTACCGGAACTATTGGATCAATACCACTGATCACTGGAAGCATAATGAGCAAAAAGCTTGCTGAGGGAATTGACGGTCTCGTGCTGGATGTAAAAACCGGTAATGGTGCCTTTATGAAAAAAATGAAGGATGCCGAAGCATTAGCCCTTTCTTTAATCAGCACAGCCAGATCATTTAATAAAAATGTAATTGCTTTCATAACAGACATGAATCAGCCGCTTGGAAATTACATCGGCAACTGGTTCGAAGTTTATGAATCTATAAAAGTGCTTAGGGGCGAAGTTCGGGGAGATTTACTCGAACTCAGCCTCGCTCTATCGGGAGCAATGATATATCTCGGCGGCCAAGCTCCTTCAATTAAAGGAGGTATTGAAACAGCCAGAGAAATTATTAATTGTGGAAATGCATTCAATAAGTTTATTGAAATGGTCAAACTGCAGGGTGGTGATATTAATTATATTCTCAAACCGGAGAAATACCCCAAATCAAAATATGTAAAAAGGGTTATATCGGGAAAGAATGGTTTTATTGCGGCGATAAACAATTATAACATCGGGATGTCTGCATTAGAACTGGGTGCCGGAAGGAAAAGAATGACTGACAGGATTGATCCCAAAGCAGGTATTATCTTCAAAATCAAAATAGGTGACAGGATAAAAAAGGGAGACGTAATTGCTGAAATTCATTCAGATGATAAAAACAAAAATAACGTGGCTTCGGAAATGATCTTAGCATCAATAAAATATTCAAATAAAAAAGCAGGCAGGCCAAAGCTGATAAAAAAAATAATCACATAAATTTTTAATTAACAAAATCAAAATAAATAATGAGGTAATCATATGTTATTCGTCATAGCTGTATTAGCCGCAATCGTGGCATTTTTTGTTAGCCGAAATGCAAAAAGAAGAATGAATAAATCCGAAGCTTCTTTTGCAATGGTCGGACTTATAGTAGCAATTCTTATCGCAATCTCACAATTCTGGACAATTATACCTGCCGGGCACACCGGGGTGATTGATTTCCTTGGAAATGTAAGCGACAATACGCTAAAACCGGGTGTAAACCTGGTCAATCCAATGGCAAAAGTTGAAAAAATGAGTATTAAAACCCAGGAATTAAAGGAGGTTATGTCGGTGCCATCCAAGGAAGGGCTTAGTGTAGATTTAGAGATAAGTCTTTTATATAAGCTGAACTCAGAGAAGGCAAATGAGATTTATAAAACAGTAGGCCCCAACTATACTGAGATTATTTTGGTACCCCAATTCAGATCTGTTGTTAGAGGAGTTACCGCCAGGTATGAAGCAAAAGCATTATACACGGCATCCAGAGAAAAGCTTGCCGGTGAAATCATAGAGGAATTGGAGAAGCTGGTTGGTCCCCGTGGGATAACAGTAGAACAGGCCCCGTTAAGACAAATTCAGCTGCCTGCAAGATTAACGCAATCTATCGAAGAGAAACTTCAAGCAGAACAAGAAAGCCAGCGAATGGCTTTTATTCTACAAAAAGAAGAACAGGAAGCCGATAGAAAAAGAATCGAGGCAAAAGGAATAGCCGATTTCCAGGATATCGTTTCCAAGGGTATCAGCGATCAGCTTCTGAAATGGAAAGGCATTGAAGCCACGGAAAAACTGGCAAATTCGCCAAATTCGAAGATTGTGGTTATCGGTAGTGGCAAAGATGGTCTTCCACTTATTCTTGGAGGAAATAATTAAAAAGGGCGATTTTTAAAATAACGTGACTTGTCGGTCAGGACCATATTTGACATTCAGAAGATAATCAATTACATTTCCTGACCGATGAGTCAATTTTGAGGATATAAGCGTGATGATTCCAGCAATTCATTTTATGAATATATTCCTTCCCATTCT
>JASFSF010000077.1:0-8486 GCA_050114555.1 Ignavibacteria bacterium | reverse complement strand
TGTTGCATTATGAGACCGCTGAAAATCTGTGTTAAAAAATTGAGACAAGCTAATTGGTTATAAAATAATCAGTTATGGAGAAACGTATGCTGGGTTATGAAAGAAATTTTAATATAAATTAAATTTTCGTAAGTTGTTAACTCGAGAATAATCAAGCAGACAAATAATAGTATTGTTTGCCTGCTCTTATGAATTAAATTATTTTGCAAAAAAATCTTTTACTTTACCAGCAACATAGCCGATCTGGTCATCAGTTAATTCCGGATACATCGGCAATGAAATTCCTGTTTCGGCAAGTTTTTCTGTAACCGGAAAATTACCTTTTTTATAGCCAAGTTGTTCAAAGCATTTTTGCTCGTGAATTGGAATGGCATAGTGTAATCCTGTAGCGATTCCATTATCTGATAAGAACTTTTGAAGTTCGTCACGCTTTTTTCGAGCTTCGTTATTATTTTTGTCTTTAACCCGGATTACAAAGAGATGATATACATGTTTAACATTGGGAGCTTCATAAGGCAGAACGATATCCTCAAATCCATTCATAAGTTCATTATACTTTTTTGCAGCCCTTCTTCTTCCATCAGTCCACTTATCAAGATAATTTAACTTAACACCTAAAACAGCACCTTGGATACCTTCCATCCTATAATTGTGGCCAAACTTTTCATGATAGTATTTTTTAGATTGACCGTGTTCACGCATCATCTTAACTGTTTGCGCAATTTGATCATCATTGGTAACAACTGCACCACCTTCACCGTAAGCTCCTAAATTTTTTCCCGGATAAAAGCTAAATGATGTTGCAATCGATAAACTCCCTACTTTAGCTTTGTTGTATTCAGCAAGATGGGCCTGTGCAGCATCTTCAACTAAATAAATATTATGTTTATTTGAGATTGCTTGCAGTTTGTTCATGTCAGCTGGCTGTCCGTAAAGATGAACTGCAACAATTGCTCTGGTTTTGGGTGTAATAGCTTCTTCAACTTTTTCAGGATCTATATTGTATGTGTCTGAAGTACAATCAACAAGAACTGGTGTAGCGCCGCAAAGAGTTACACCCCAGGCAGTGGCTATGAATGTATTTGCCGGGATTATAACCTCATCACCGGGTTTTATTCCTAATGACCATAACACCAAATGATTAGCATCGGTACCGGAACTTGTCCCTATGCAATGCTTAACATTATGTGCCTTTGCAAATTCTCTTTCAAAATTAGCTACAGGTTCTCCAAGAATATAGGCAGTATTATCAAGAACCTTTTGAATAGCCTTACCCACTTCGTTTTTGATTGTTTTATATTGAATTTTCAGGTCCAAGAAGGGTACTTGCATTGCTTTACTCCGAACTATTTTAATTTTATTTAGTTAGACTTCCAATTGTATTTTATGTAAATCCAGATTTATCAACAGTTATTCTTCAAGAATTATGCAAATATAATCATTTGAATTTTTAGATATCCGTATGAAAGATTTCAATGATTTTTTAAATTCGTTTTATTTATAAATAAGTAAACTATACCGATTTTATTAAAATGAGGTAATTTTACTCTCCATAATTTACTTGGTTTTAGATCTTCAAGGATATTGAGTCTATTGTTGAGAATCCTGAAAGATATTGTAATTGAAGGACTTAAGTTATCATAGGGCAAGTAAAATGAGTCAATTTGTTACAATTTTTGCAATTTTATTATCAGGCCATATAACAAATACCCATCCTACAATATTTATATTTAATTTGGTGGCACAAATATTGAACTTTAGCACCATAGTGATAAAATTTTAATTTAATTTATTCTGATCTATTGAGATACAAAAGTTGTAAAGTTTTTTGAATTAAGCTTTTTTAACTTTACTTTATTAAAATAATTTGTTAATTATTTGGTTCCAGAGAGGACTTGATGATCAATCAAAAATTTATTCTATTCATAATAATATCAACATTGATGAGTCTATATTCTTTCGCTCAGGTACTGAATCCTGGTGATGGAGTTAGAATAACATTTTTAGATATTCAAGACGAAATCTCCGGTGATTACGTTATTGGACCAGCAGGATACCTTAATTTACCTTTTGTTGGAATAATAAGTACACATAACAAAGATTTCAGCAGTATAAGATCTCAAATTGAGTTTAGATATGATTCTCTCTATCGAAATCCAATTATGACGGTTGATTATCTTTTACGAATAAATGTGTTGGGTGAAGTTAGAAATCCGGGTTTTTATTATGTAACCGAATCGGAGAAATTTACAGAATTGCTTGCTTTAGCAGGAGGAACAACAGCCAGTGCTGAATTGGAAAGTATCTATATAATCAGAGGAAATGAAGAAATTGACATGGATGTGAATTCTATAATTAAGGAAGGGGGTTCGGTATCTGCATTTGGTCTAATGTCAGGTGATCAAATATTTGTACCTCGCACTTGGTGGTCTGATAGAGGTATTACTATAGTGATCTCGGCAGCTGCATTGCTTGTAACCGTACTCGCACTATTTTTACGATAAATCGTCAGTAAATTTTTAGGAAGAATGATGTCTGCAATGTTTTCTAATAATTCAAAAAATAACAAAAAACAAAGAGAAAAAACTCTAGTTGAACTTATACAAATTGTATATCGCAGGCGATATATATTAATTGGCTCCCTTGTAATTACGATTATTATGGCTGTATTGTATAACATGACCACAACTCCTATCTATAAATCATCGGGATTATTAAAAAAGGAAGTTGCATCGCAAAAAAATGAACAAGGAGAGTTTGCAAACATTATAGGCCTGCAAACCATGGATGAAATAGAAACAGAGATGGAATTGGTAAAAACCTGGAATGTTTTAAGTAAGGTGATTGATGAACTAAACATAAATTTTGACATTAAAGAGGTAGTAACTGCAAATGGACAAACAATTGAGGTAGATGAACCATTGGTACATTTTACTGATCCTGCAATTAGAAGGAAATACCTTATTCCTTTTGATCTGCCGCAATTTACATCTGTAAATATTAAAGAGAAGAAAGAAAGTGCCGAACTATACATAGAAAAAACCGAAAGAAATGTTTTTAAAATAAGAGATGCTATGACGGATCAGCTGCTTGGTGTTTCTACTGTTCAAAACACCGAAACAGTAATTTCACCCGGGGAACTTGTTTCCGCTGAAGATACACTGATTACAATTTTTGCCCCCGAAGGTACTGGAAGTTTCAACTTATCTATTGCAAGTTTTAATGTTTCCTGGGAAAGTGCACCCATAGGTAGCAAAGTTTATTTCAATATTAAAAATTATTATAAATCAATGGGAAATCTCAAAAAGAATATTTCCATTGACAGAAAAGCCAAGACAAACGTATTTGAAGTATCTGTAACCTCTTCATCATCTTATGCAGCCGCAGTTATGGTTAATAAGATTATCGATAAGTTCAGAGAGTCAAGAATAGATCAGCAAAAACAGACTATCCGTTATTCGTTCAGGTTTGTTGACAACCAACTCGAAGAAATGCAGCAAAAGCTTAAAGAGGCGGAAGATAATTTAAGTTCCTTTAAAGCAAGCGGGCAGATTACTACGATTGATCAAAGTTCAAAGGAATTAGTTCAATTCTTGAGTAAACTTGAAGCTGAAAAAGTTAACACCGATCTATTAATGGCGGATTACCAAAATAAAATATCCGAAATCCAAAGTGAAATGAATCAAAGTGGATATATCGACCAAAGCTTCCTTTCGCCCGGGAATAATACTGAAAGAGCCTCTCCCTTTTCAGCATTATTAAAACAACTTTCCGATCTTGAGTTACAAAGATTAGAACTATTGCAAAGACGAACTGAAAATCACCCGGATGTAAGGAGTCTAGATGAGCAAATTTATATGGCAAAGGAAAAACTATCCTCATATAACCAAAATACTTTAACTTCATATCAAATTATTATTAACTCTCTTGAGAAGAAACTTCTAAAAATCAATAACCTTATGTCTAAATATGAGGTTAAACTTGAAATGCTTCCTGCAAAGGAAAACCGGCTTGCAAGGTTAATGCGACAGAAAACTGTATATGAAAAGATAAATACCTTACTGTTGGATAAAAGAGAGGAAATGAGAATAGCTGAACTATCTAAATTACAGGACATCGCAATAGTTGATCCGGCTCAAGAACCATTAAATCCCATATCACCACGTAAAATTTTCAATCTGCTTGTTGCATTAATTTTGGGTGGATTTGTTGGCTTGGTTGGTGTATTCATTCTTGAATTAAGAGATAGCAAACTCATAAACCTTGACATGTTAGAGGATGAGTTTAACTTGCCGATTTTTGCGATAATTCCAACTTATTCTAATATCATAAAAGAGAAAATAAAAAATGCAACTGACAGTAAGGATAAATTTGTTACGCTAATGGATGAACAGGAAGGATTCAAAGAAACATTTCGGTTATTAAAGACAAAGTTACTTTTTCAGATGGAGGGTAGAGAAAAAATATTTATGGTTACAAGCTGTGAGGAAAATACAGGCAAAACAAGTATTGTATCTAATCTTGCAATTTCATTTGCACAGGAAAATAAAAAAGTTCTTATAATCGATTGTGACTTGAGAAAAGCTCAGCTTTCTAAAATGTTTGAAGTTCCGAAAAATGCCCCGGGACTTATTGAATTCATTGAGAAGGATGTTGCCCCTACAATATACACCAAAATTTTAAAGAATATTGATATTCTTCCAGCTGGTGGTACTCGAGAAGATTCCAGCCATTTGCTTAATTCAGAACGAATGAAATTATTATTTAATGCCATCGACACTTCTTTTTATGATTACATAATTATTGATACCCCGCCGGTTACACGGGTTGTGGACACGCTTGTTCTTGGAAGATCAATAAAAGATGCTCTTCTTGTGGTTCGTCCGGGTCATTCATTTAAAGAGGCTGTGTTAAGTGGCATTCAGGAAATGCTTCAGGCAAAAATTAAAATTCGTGGCATAATAGCCAATGCAGCAGAAATAAAAGATTCTTACTATTATAAATATCGATATAGTTACGGTTATGGTTATAATTATGGTGAGAAAGGAAAATCCTCACCCAAGAATAAAGAGAAAAAGGTAGTTGAGGCAGCAGTTTAAGATAAAAAGTTGCACCTTTTTAATTACCTTTTTACATGCAACTATTAAGCTTTGCGATTCCTCTTAAAAGGAATCGCTTTTTTTTGTCCAGTGCTAGTTGAGAATATATTGATCAAAAATTTAAAAATAATTAACCCGCTAGATCTAACTTATTGGGATGAACAAATAACTAAATTCCCCCAATATTCTTTTTTTCATTCTTCAGCATGGTTACGGGTTCTCTTTGAAACATATAAATTCGAGCCGATATTTTTTGTTATAGAATGTGATGGGGACATTCAAGCAGTTTTGCCTTTGATGAAGGTAAACAGTTTGCTAACAGGTAAAAGAGCAGTTGCACTACCATTCACTGACTATTGTCCACCTCTGTTTTCAGATAAGGTAAGTTTTAAAGATGTGTTTAACGAAGTATTGAAGTTTGGGCAGAAGCATCGGTTGAAGCACATTGAACTGAGGGGGGGAAATAAGTTTTTTTCTAAATCAGATGTTTCAACCTTTGATTATAATCACACCCTTGATCTTACAATTGGCGAAGAAAAATTAATTAAAAAGTTTAGCAGTAATACTAGGAGAAATATTAAAAAAGCAGACAGGGAGGGAGTCACCGTAGAGATTACAAATTCATTATCTGCCGCAGAAATATTTTACAACATGAATTGTGTTACGAGAAAAAAGCATGGATTACCTCCTCAACCTAAAAAGTTTTTCATGAATCTACACAAGTATGTTTTGTCTCAAAACAAGGGATTTATTGCAATTGGTAAGTATAACGGCACTGACATAGCTGGAGCCGTTTATTTACTGTTTGGCGATAAAGCTATTTATAAGTTCGGAGCGTCATATATAAAATATCAGAATCTAAGAGCGAATAATATCGTAATGTGGGAAGCAATAAAGCACATTACTCGGACAGGATATAGTTCTTTCTGTTTTGGTCGAACTGAACCTGATAATGAAGGATTACGAAAATTTAAACTTGGTTGGGGCACGCAGGAACAGATTCTGAACATTTACAGGTATAATTTTATGGAAAGGAGCTTTTTACCTGTAAAAACTAAAACAACGGGCATACATAATAGAATTTTCAGTAATTCCCCAACTCTTTTTCTCAAAATATTCAGCTCTTTGCTCTATAAACACTTCGGATAATCATAAAAACAGTGATTATCGGTCTGATACACAATAAATTTTGTTCAGCTAATTTTTCTTATATTTTACAGAATCGGGTTCTTGGTTTGGAACACAATTTGTTATTTGCACTTAAGTATAAAAAACAACAAAATAACAATTTTTTAACAGGAAATTATTCATGAACATTTTAATAGCCAGTTCAATTTCGAAGCTAGCAATTGAGAAACTAAGTGAGAGACACGATGTGATTTGTGCTTTTAATGCACCTGAAGAAAAATTAGTTTCTCTGGTGCATGACCGGGATGCAATTATATTCAGGAGTGGTGTAAAAATATCGGCTAAAGTGATGGACGCAGCTCCTAATCTTAAATATTTAGTGAGAGCCGGATCTGGATTGGACAATTTGGATATTGATTTTGCAAATAAGAAAGGTCTAAAACTTCAACGGATACCTGAACCCGGGGCTAAGGCAGTGGCTGAATTAACTTTTGCATTTATGTTAGCCCTATCAAGGAATTTATTATATGCTGATCGGGAATGGAGAAAAGGCAACTGGGTTAAAGGTGAGTTCAAAGGTTATTTATTAAGAGGAAAGGTATTGGGTATAATTGGAGCAGGTAACATAGGTTCTCTCGTTGGCCAAATGGGTTCGCAATGGGGAATGACTGCTCTCGGTTGTGTGATGGAAGAGGAATATACACCTGAAATTGAGGCTAACCTGGTATCCAAAGGAATCAGACTTACAAGCTTTGAGGAAGTGGTTAGCAACACAGATTATCTTTCAATTCACGTTCCCTTATTAGAATCCACTAGAAATATGATAAATAAAAAAGTTTTACAAAGCATGAAACCTGGTTCTTATTTGATTAATCTTGCAAGAGGTGGTGTTGTGAATGAGCAGGCACTCTATGAAGAACTAACAATAGAGGGCCGCTTAAGGGGTGCTGCACTTGACGTACATGAAAAAGAAGGTCAGGGAAATATTTCTCCGTTAGCATCACTTCCAAACGTTATTCTCACACCACATATGGGTGCTCAGACCGTCGATTCGCAGGAAGAGATTGGCGAAAGAGTTCTGGAAGCAATTGATGTTTTCGATGCACAATTAGTTTCTGATAATAATTAGATATATAAATTGCCATGTAGCTGTTTTAGAGTTAATGAGAAATTCTTATTAGGAGATTAAAATATGGTAGCAAAAACAACGCAGTTCAAACGTATGTTGCAGTCTGATCAACTAGAATTCATTATGGAAGCGCATAATGGATTGAGTGCAAAAATTGTAGAGGAAGCTGGGTTTAAAGGGATCTGGGGAAGTGGATTGTCCATTTCTGCAGCAATGGGTGTGCGCGACAACAACGAAGCCAGCTGGACACAAGTGTTGGAGGTTATAGAATTTATTAGTGATGTAACCACTATACCTATGATGCTTGACGCTGATACAGGATATGGAAATTTTAATAACGTAAGGCGGCTTGTAAAAAAATTAGAGCAGCGGAAAATTGCAGCAATGTGTATTGAAGATAAGCTGTTTCCCAAAACAAATTCTTTTATTGATGGTGAAGCACAGGAATTAGCCAAGATTGATGAATTTTCAGGAAAGATTAAAGCTGCTAAGGATACACAAGTAGATCCGGATTTTTGTGTTGTGGCGAGGATTGAAGCATTTATTGCCGGTTGGGGATTAGATGAAGCACTGAAAAGGGCTAGTGCTTACCATAAAGCAGGTGCGGATGCACTTTTAGTACACAGCAAAAAAAGTACGGCAGAAGATATTTTTGATTTTATGAAAGAATGGCAAGATACGTGTCCTGTCGTTATAGTCCCCACTATGTACTATGAAACCCCTACCGATGAGTTTCGTGATCATGGTATTAGTCTTGTAATTTGGGCAAATCATATTTTACGCAGTAGTATAAGAGCAATGCAACATACTGCCTCGCAAATATTCAATGAACAATCTCTTATATCGATAGAAAAAGAGATTGTTTCGGTAAAAGAAATATTCCGTTTGCAGAATGCAGGTGAATTAAAGGAAGCTGAAAAAATTTATTTACCCTGATAAGAGATCTGCCATAGTCAGAAATTATTAATTTTGCGGGCAGTAATTAATCATTCAAGTAGAAAACTTAAGTCTGGCTTATCCAGCTATTTTTTATGGTTGAATGCCTGTATTCGGATAAAATTGTAGAGTATGAACAACAGTGATAAATATGAAAATTATTTGGATTTTGACCTTCATGGAATTGTTGGGAT
>JASFSF010000076.1:0-8545 GCA_050114555.1 Ignavibacteria bacterium | reverse complement strand
AGTTAAATGTTGCACTGCCGGTAACCGACGACCGTGATTATCAATCGCTTGAAACAGTTCTGTTCCATGTATTCAGAGCTTCAAGAGGTTACTTGAAATGGATCTGTGAACAATTGATTCTCCCCGATCCTGAAATCGAATCGCCGCCAAAAGTTGATGTTATTGGTGAGAAGGCAGATGAATATCTGGAATATCTATTAGGTAAATGGAAACATCCGTTGAAAGATATTGAAGAAAAAGTATTTTATGATAAAGCTTACAAATCAAGATGGGGAGTGGAATACTGTATTGATGCTATGCTTGAACATGCTGTAATGCATCCGGTCAGGCATGAATTTCAGTTGAAGAATATAATTGAAGGAAAGTACTAAATCCTCCAACTACTCAATTTTTATTTTAGATGTAAAGCTATAATTAGATCAGGTAATGTTTATGAATATTGATGCACTTGTTTTTGCTGCTCATCCGGATGATGCAGAACTCTCTATGGGTGGAACCATTGCTTTAATGACCGCTAAGGGATTAAAAGTAGGAATTATTGATTTGACCCGTGGCGAAATGGGAACGAGGGGAAATGCAGATATTCGTGAAAAGGAAGCCTCTAAAGCAGCAAATATTTTAAAAACTAAGATAAGAGAAAATTTGTCAATACCGGATGGAGATATTCAACTCTCGAATGAAAATATCCTAAAGGTAGTAACCATAATTCGTAAATATCACCCAAGGATTATTTTTGCCCCGTTTATGAACGACAGGCATCCCGATCATGTAGCAACAAGTAATTTAATTAAACGCGCGATGTTTGTTTCAGGATTATCAAAAATTGAGACAGCGGAAGAGGAAATTACTCAGAAAGCATATAGACCTGATAAACTTTTTTACTATATGATGACTTACACTTTTGAACCTTCTTTTATAGTAGATATTTCAGATTATTTTGAAACTAAAATGAAATCCGTAATGGCTTACAGTACTCAATTTAATAATCCCGATAGTAATGAACCTTCTACGTTCATTAGCAGTCCGGAGTTTATAGAATACGTTGAAGCAAGATCGAGATTTTATGGATTTCAAATTGGTAAGAAATTTGGCGAACCATTCTACTCTGAAGAAAAACTTGAATTCGATGTAACCAGGCTTTTCAATTAGGTCATTTTTCCGAACTAAGGGGAAGTGATACACTTACCTCAGTCATCTCACCGTAAAAGGAGTTAATTTCTAATTTTCCGCCAAAAATATCGACTATTTTTTTAGCGATTGTTAATCCGAGACCCATTCCCTGTTGTTCATATTTATCACGTTCGAATTGAAGGTAGGCACTAACATTTGCTATCTGGTCTGCAGTCATACCTCTGCCCTTATCTGTAACACAAATGTTATAGTATTTTTTTTCCTTTTTACAGCTAACAGTGACAGGTGTTCCCGGCGATGAAAATTTAAAAGCATTATCGACCAACTCTTCTACCAGGTTATGTAGAAATGTCATTGGTAATTTTACAATAGCTTCTTCAACATTAATGGTTAGATCATCGTCTCTGCTAAACCTCTGCTTAACTTTGTTAACCAGACTGGTTATCAAATCTGCTGATACTTCACAGGTTGTATCTTTCAGATCTGCGAGCTGAGGATCTTCTTCAATTAATACAAGTTTTTCGTAAAAAATAAAATTTTGGATAAGTCTTTTTAACCTTAATCCTGCTTGTAAAATTCCTTCTGAAAATTCTTTTGCTTCTGCATCCGGGCTTTCTGTGAACTTTTCATTTAACATTTCAGCATATCCGATAATTGCAACCAGAGGAGTTTGAAGCTCATGCGGTAATGCCATAGAAATACTCTCTTTCAATACTTCAATTTTCTTTTGCAGTGCTGAGTGTTTTTCCAGCCTTGTCTGAACAGACTTAAGCAGTTCTTCCGGTTGAAATGGTTTGGTAATATAATCATCGGCTCCAAGTATCATTCCTCTGCGAAGATCATTTTTATGTACCATAGCGCTTAAAAAAATAAATGGAACGGTAGACGTTAACGGATTAGCTCTTAAGTACTGCAATACCTGATGGCCATCCAGGCCGGGCATATTTACATCACAAAGAATCAAATCGGGTTTTTTCTCCTTCGCTTTCTTAACACCGTCAATTCCATTTAATGCTGTTATGCATTCATAGCCTTCTGAGACAAGAAATTCATTGATTGATTCAAGTATCAGTTCTTCATCTTCGATAATTAAAATTTTTTGCACTTTAATGACCAGTATTTTGAGTGATTGTTAGTAAACAATAGTAAGTCGAATTAAACTTAATATATTAAAAATAATGAATAAAGCTCATTAATATTAATTTTTTAATATGACACGTTAGCGATTTATACGAGTGGGGATAATTTTTGATGATTAGTATTTTCTATGTTTTTTATTAAATTCATAACAAATAAATCATCAAGATAGGAGTGAAAATGGAAGCGAAACTGAAGTTGGTTAAGGAACTTGAAAATCTGAGAATTAAAAACATCAGGGAAATATTCTACAACTATGGAACACCAGCACTTTACGAACAGGTAATAAGAAGAAGAGAGGGATTAATTGCTCATTTGGGTCCGCTTGTAGTCCGGACGGGTCACCATACAGGAAGGAGCCCCAATGATAAATTTTTGGTTAAAGAGACGGAAAATGAGAAAAACATCTGGTGGGGAAAGGTTAATATTCCATTTGAAATAAGCGATTACGAAAGATTATACAGCAAAATGATGGCTTATATTCAGGGAAAAGATCTCTATGTTGAGGATTGTTATGCGTGTGCAGATGAGAATTACAGACTTAATATCAGGCTGATAACAGAAAATGCATGGCACAACCTGTTTGCCCGCAATATGTTCAGAAGATATACTGATAGAAAAATTTTACTCAGTATCATTCCGGATTTTACGATTATCCATATGCCTAATTTTCATGCAAATCCTGAATTTGATAAAACAAATTCAGAGGTATTTGTTATAATTAATTTTGCAGAGAAGATTGTTCTTATTGGAGGTTCAAGTTATGCCGGTGAAATCAAGAAATCTATATTCACAGTATTAAACTACCTGCTGCCACTAAAAAAAGTACTTTCGATGCATTGTTCTGCAAATGTAGGGGAAAGGGGAGATGTTGCACTGTTCTTTGGTTTATCCGGGACAGGTAAAACGACCTTATCAGCAGACAGGACCCGGCAGCTGATTGGTGATGATGAACATGGCTGGAGTGATGACGGCGTTTTCAATTTTGAAGGTGGTTGTTACGCAAAAGTAATAAGACTATCCAGAGAGGCGGAGCCGGATATATATGAATGTACTAGAAAGTTCGGAACTATTTTAGAAAATGTTCAGATTGATGCTCAATCCAGAAGACTCGACCTGAATGATGATACATTTACTGAAAATACAAGAGCTGCATACCCGCTTAATCACATCGAAAACATTGTTCCGGAAGGTGTAGCCGGGCATCCAGAAAATATAATCATGTTAACTGCGGATGCATTTGGAGTATTACCGCCTATATCTAAGTTAACCACCTGGCAGGCAATGTATCATTTTATCTCTGGTTATACTGCAAAAGTTGCAGGCACTGAAAAAGGAGTAAAAGAACCGAAAGCAACATTTAGCACCTGTTTTGGTGCACCGTTCATGGTTCATCATCCGTCGGTTTATGCTGAACTGCTGGGTGAGAAGATTAAGAAGCATAATGCAAAATGCTGGCTGGTCAATACAGGATGGAGCGGAGGTCCCTACGGAGTTGGAAGCAGAATGAAAATTCAATACACACGTGCTATGTTGAATGCCGCGTTAACAGGCAAACTTGACAATGTAAAAACATTCACCGATCCGGTATTTGGACTGAGTTTACCCGAAAGCTGCGAAGGTGTTCCCTCTGAGGTTCTGAATTCTCGTAACACCTGGAAGGATAAATCCGCGTACGATTCGATGGCTGAAAAACTTGCAGGAATGTTTGTAGATAATTTCAAAGAATTTGAAAAAGGGACTGCTAAGGAAATCATTAATGCGGGTCCAAAATCAAAGTAATCTTTGTTTTTGCTGCTTATAAATCGTTTCAACATATTTTCCGAATTTTATCTGGATTGGACTAATAATTGTTGATTGTAAACTATTCTTACGTTAATTTCATCAATTCCAATTAATACCAGTTGATGAATAACCCGGTAAAAGTGAAATAGAAAATCAGGAAAGGGACTAATTTTATGTCTGAACAACAATTATCCGGCGATGTTTATTATCCATCTGAAGCAGTTATCAATCATGCAAATGCGAAGTGCGATGAGATCTACAATTTTGCAGAAAATGATTACCAGGGATTCTGGACAAAACAGGCTGAAGAACTACACTGGTTTCAAAAATGGGATAAGGTGATCGATGATTCGCAGAAGCCTTTCTTTAAATGGTTTATAAACGGGAAGACCAATATTTGTTATAACTGTGTCGATGTTCATCTCAATTCTGCCCGGAGAAATAAACTGGCGTTAATTTGGGAAGGTGAAGACGGAAAGTTCCAGTCCTATTCCTACTTTGCGCTGCATCGTGAAGTAAACAAGTTTGCCAATGTATTAAAAAGTCTTGGTGTAAATAGAGGCGACCGTGTTACAATTTATATGGGCAGGATTCCCGAACTTGCCATTGCCATGCTTGCAAGTGCAAGGATAGGTGCTGTTCATTCTGTTGTTTACGGTGGATTTTCTGTTGAAGCTCTTCACGAAAGAATCGATGACAGTGAATCAAAAGTTCTGATAACTTGTGATGGTGCATTCCAGCGTGGAAAAATTGTTGAGCTGAAAAAAATAGCCGATGAAGCATTACAGCGTGCTGCAACTGTTGTAAGTGTTGTTGTTGTTAAAAGAACCGGGCACGAGATAAATATGGAACCCGGAAGAGATATGTGGTATCATGAATTAATGTCGCTTCCAATTGCCAATAACGATAATAATGTTGAAGTAATGGATGGGGAAGATCCGTTGTTCCTTCTCTACACTTCGGGAACGACAGGTAAACCAAAAGCTATATTACATGTTCATGGCGGTTACATGGTGGGAACATACACAACCTTGAAGTATGTTTTTGATATACACGAAGATGACAGGTTCTGGTGTGCAGCCGATCCAGGATGGATTACAGGACACAGCTATATAGTTTATGGACCGCTGCTTAATGGAGTAACATCATTTATGTATGAAGGTGCACCAACATTTCCGTATCCAAGCAGGTGGTGGCAGATGATTGAAAAGTATGGGCTCAACATTTTATATACTGCTCCGACTGCAATAAGAGGTCTAATGCGATTTGGTGAAGCGTGGCCGAACAGGCATAATCTATCTACGCTTAGATTGCTAGGCACAGTCGGTGAACCAATCAACCCCGAAGCATGGAAATGGTATCACAGAGTAATCGGAAATGAAAAATGCCCGATAATGGATACGTGGTGGCAAACGGAAACCGGAATGTTTATGATAACTCCGTTGCCATGTATTCCGTTGAAGCCGGGCTCAGGAACAAAACCATTTCCGGGATTGCAAATGGATGTACTTGATGATGATGGTAATCCCGTTAAAGCCGGGGAAGAAGGATATCTTGTTATTAAAAATCCGTGGCCATCGATGCTGCGAACAATCTGGAACGATCCTGAAAGATATAAGGAACAATACTGGAGTAAATACGAAGGTATGTATCTTACAGGTGATTCTGCTAAAAAAGATGAGGATGGTTATTTCTGGATTATCGGCAGAGTCGATGATGTTATTAAAGTATCCGGCTACCGTTTGGGAAGTGCTGAAATTGAAAGTGCACTCGTGAGTCATGCTGCGGTTGCAGAAGCTGCTGCAATTGCGTTGCCTCATGATGTAAAAGGAAATGCAATATATACATATGTTATCCTTAAAGCAGGTTTTGAACGAAGTGATTCTTTAATAGAAGAATTAAGAAAGCACGTTGGACACGAGATGGGTCCGATAGCTAAACCTGAACACATTGAAATTGTCGATTCACTTCCCAAAACAAGAAGCGGCAAAATTATGAGAAGAGTTTTGAAAGCAAAAGCGCTTGGAGTTGACCCGGGTAATCTTTCTACATTGGATGATTAATGTTTAACCGGATTAAGGGATAACTTTATAAACTGAATCGAGTAGTGTTCCATCTACCCACTTAATAACTGCAACAACTTTCTTCTTATCCAGTTTTGGTTTTGCAGGTGAACCGCCGCAGATTTTATCCACCTCTTTTTTAAGTTGCTTGATGGTTTTAATTGGTAAACCTGAATTCTTTGTTGCCTGAATTAAATCATTTCTCTTTGGATTAATCGCAATTCCTCTTTCAGTAATTACCACGTCGATCAGTTCACCCAGTCCCACAAGAGTTGTAACTTCATCAACTATTACCGGGATCCTGTCTCTGAATGACGGGATTGCAAGAATAGTACACTTTGAATAAAGACAATTCTGCCACCCACCGATTCCATGTAATAAATATCCATCGGAATGAGTAACAACATTACCGTTAAAGTTCACATCAACCTCAGTAGCTCCAAGTACTGAAACATCCACCATCGATGCAAAGTTGCCTTTACCATGGAAGTTATAACTCGTAAATGGTGAAGTGTTCACATGGTTTGAATTTTCCCGCATACTCCTTACACCTTCGAGGTCAAATGTTTGACCATCTAGAATGTAATCAGTTAAACCTTCTTCCAGCATTTGTACCAGGTATTCGGTGCTTCCGCCTCTCATAAATCTGGCTTTAACGTTTTTCGTTTTCATCTTTTCTTTTAAGAATAATGCGAATGCAAGGTTTGTTCCGCCTGCCCCTGCCTGGAGTGAAAATCCATCCTTCATTATGCCTGCAGCTTCTATAAAATCTGCAACATACTCTGCAATTAGTAAGCGGTCGGGTGACTTTGTAACCTGTGTCGTACCGGAAACAATTTTTGATGAATCTCCAAGTGAATCAATTTCGACTACATAATCAACATTGTTGCCCTGTATTTGCCAGGGAACACAGGGGAATGCGATAAGATTATCTGTAACAACAATAACTTTATCCGCATATTCAGAATCTGCCAGTGCAAAACCGAGCAGTCCACATGCAGATGGACCGTTGACTCCATTTGCATTGCCGAATGGATCTGCAGCGGGTGAAGCGATAACCGCAATATCTATATGAACATCACCATCCTGAACTGCCTGATATCTTCCGCCATGTGAACGCAGCACTCCCGTTCCCTTCATTTTGCCGAGGGATGTAAACCTTCCGAGCGGTCCGTTCATACTTCCTTCAATGTGGTGAATTGTTCCATCCTCAAGGTATTTGATTAAATGTTCGTGAACAGGAAATGAAGCACTCGGGTACCACATAATATTTTTAATACCCATCTTCTTTATCGTATCGAAAAGTATGTTCGTTAATGCATCACCGTTTCTTAAATGATGGTGAGTTGAAATAGTCATTCCATTTTTTAATCCGGCATTAATCAATGCTTCCTTCAAATTCTTTTGAATCTTATTTCCATCGGATGGATAATCCGCGCAGCTTCGTACAGGTGGTTTAGCTTTAAAACCATTTGGTTTGAATTTATTTATACCTTTAAACGGAATCTGTTCTTTTTCATTCACATTAAGGGGAACTAATCTTCCCGCTGCATTTTTTACGAGTTTCATTATAATGCCTTTATAAACTTGTTAATGGCACACAGATAACACTGATTGAATCGATCTGCGCAGATCTGTATAATCTGTGTATGTTCGCCGAAGCAGTTGCGGAGGCGAATCATCAGTGTGCTATTTAAACTTTCTCCAATTTTTATTCATAAGATTATTCACCAACGCCAGCTCTATTGTTTTTTGAGCACGTTTGACAACAGGCGGATCGATCATTTTGCTGCCGAGTGAAACTACTCCAAGTCCTTTCTTTTCTGCTTCCTCAAAAGCTAACACAATCTTTTTTGCTTTCTCGATTTCTTTTTCATCCGGTGCAAAACCTTTATGAACAACATCGATTTGGCGCGGATGAATACAGCCTTTACCCACAAAACCAAGTGACTTTGCTTCAATCACACTTTCTCTCAATCCTTCCATATTTGTTACATCGGAATAAACAGTATCAATCGGTTGAACGCCTGCTGCTCTTGCCGCATTAACAACCATCGAACTTGCAAAGAAGCTTTCTCTTCCGTCTTCTGTTCGTTGTGTTCCGATATCGGCTGTGTAATCTTCGAGTCCAACTGCAAGTGCGCAAACATTTTTTGAAGCTGAAGCTATCTCATATGATTTCAACACTCCGAGCGCGCTTTCAATTATTGGCATCAAATAAATGTTGCTTGAAATTTTTTTAATCTTCTTTAATCTCTTAATTTCTACATCAACTTCTTTTACTTGATCTGCTGATTCACATTTTGGAATAAGAACTACATGAACATTATGTGGGACAATATATTTAAGATCATCAAGTCCTTTTGGTAACTGGTTAATTCTTACCATTCTTTCACAGCCATAGAAATCAACACTCCGCAAGGCATTTC
>JASFSF010000075.1:0-8609 GCA_050114555.1 Ignavibacteria bacterium | reverse complement strand
GGATAGAGGTTATCAGAGAATTGAAGAAAAACTCAGCTCTCTTGGTGCAGATATAATCAGAGTAGCAGGTAAAGAATATTAATTTAAAACGGATATGAAATCAATCTTAAAATGGAAGAATTATCTTAGTATTTATCTTCTGGTATTAACGCTGGTAAACATAGCGCTGATCAGATTACCACTTACCAACGTTTTCGGATACGAATTTTCTGTTATAAATTCTATGGTGATTGTTTTTCTCACGGCAATCTATACTATAAACTTTTATGATGCGGAATTTGTTAAGAATACTTTCTTTACAAGTGAATTGTTTGAGTCAGTTTCAATTTTGCTGGCAGTTCCTTTCCTTGTATCAACAATAAACTCATTTGTCTCTGGATTCTGTTCGTTCATTGACAGCTTATTGTTTTACCTTGTAATTACTGCACCTTCAATTATAATCGGGATGGCCCTCGGTATGATATCTGTATTTCTATCGAATCGTTTTAGAGGTATATGGCTGTTTCTATTTTACATAGGAATACTTTTCATAATTGCGTTGGAAATATATTTCAATCCACAGGTTTATGTTTTTAATCCGATTATTGGATTCTTTCCCGGAACAATATACGATGAAGGAATTTCCGTTACCTGGAAGTTATTTTTCTATAGAGTGTTAAACGTAATCTTTTTTGGTTATATAATTAATTCAATTGTTAGAATCAAAAGGAAGAAGGGAGGCAGTAAAAAATATTTAAGAATAGTGATAACGTTGGTTATGTTAGCTGCTTTTTACATTTTCTCACCAGCATTGGGTTTTTCAACAACAAAAAATTATCTGGAAACCGAGCTATCCCATCAACTTGAAAGTGAACACTTCATTATCTATTATGATAAAAGAATTGATGATAGTGATTTGAAATATCTTGCCGTAAGCCAGGAGTATTACTATCACCAGCTTAAAGATTTTTTCTTGCTGGAATTAAATGAGAAAATCCTTACATATGTTTTCTATGATGATGATCAGAAAAAAGAATTGTTCGGTTCAAGAAATGCAGATGTTGCAAAACCCTGGTTAAATCATATTTATATTTCCTTCACAAATTGGGAACACACGCTCAGGCATGAATTAGCTCATTGTTTTAGCGGTGCATTCGGTACCGGAATATTTAAACTCTCATCCGGATTGAATCCAATGCTTATAGAAGGAATTGCTGAAGCTGCCGATGGTCAGTATATGGAAAATTCTTTGCATTATATGGCATCGTTGGCATATAATAAAGGATATAAAGTAGATGTCGAACAGTTGCTGACCAAATATGGATTTTTTAGCAGAGTATCCAGCCTGTCATATATTTACTCAGGCTCATTTATTCAATACTTGATTCAGAATGAAGGGATTGTAAAATTTAAGGAATATTACGCAAGCGGTGACTTTAAAAAGATTTATGGTTATGAACTCAGTAAAGTTATGAACGAGTATTATTCGTTCCTGGATAATTATGAAGGAAATTTTTCTGAAGATAAAGCAATATTTCACTTCGGAGGGAAAACACTTTTTGAGAAGTTTTGTCCTCGCGTAATATCTGAAGATTTGAAAGAAGGCTGGGAACAGATCAGGATTTATGATTTTCAGGGAGCCGAACAAACATTCACGGGAATATTAGACAAAACTGATAATTACTCGGCACTAGTTGGATTAGCAAACTCTTTCGAAAAACAGGATATTCTTCCCAGGGCGATCGACTTATTAACTTCTTCAATTGAAGATTATAAAAGTACATCATACTATTATAATATTGAGTTATACTTAGCTGATTTGTATGCAAAGGAAGGAAATTTAAGACCGGCCGATTCAATTTACTCTGCGTTGATCTTGCAAAATCCGAATAGAACTCTAAACTATTTATCGAATGTTCGGAAGGTATTAATTACTGAAAAACAGATTAGAGAATACCTGCACGGGAGCGATTACGATAGATATTACATTCTTCATTCAATAAATAAGATATCTGCTAATTACTGGACGATTCCAGTTTTGGTTACGTTATCGAAAAGACTTGAGGAAGATTATCGTTTTTTCCTCGATAAATTTAATATGAACTTTCGTGTAAATAGTTATGAGAGCAGTTATGCGATGTTACAACTTTCTGAATATATGCTTGCAAATTTTGATGTTAAAAACGCACGAAGAATATCAACTCTTTCACTAGGTTATAATTCCGATAAGGATTTTAGTTTTATTCTTCAGGAACAATTTCATAAGGCAAACTGGTTTTATCATAATTCTAAAGCGATTTTAAACACATTCAGGTATTCAAAAACTAATTAGAAAGTATAAGTTATGACACCGGCAGCAGATAAAAATCAGAAGATGATAACTTACTTTCTCGGATTTATTGTTGCAGTAATAATTGTGGCTATATTAATTTTACTAAGGGACCTATTAATTCCGATTACGATTGCAATTCTGTTAACATATTTATTTTATCCCGTTCTTGAATTTTTGAAAGTTAAATTAAAATTACCCAAGCCGCTCGGTTTGATTGTAATTCTCATTTTTAATTTCGCTGTGTTTTATGTTTTGGGATTAATATTCTTTTCAAGCTTCGGGGATTTTTCAACAAGGATAGAATATTATGGTGAAAAACTATCTCAAATAGTAAAAGATGTGCTAAGTCCTTTTGATTTAACAATTATGGAACTGGAAGCATTCTTCGGTTTAGAGATTCAAAAGTTTGATGCAGGCAAACTCCTGAAACAACTTTTTGATGCCGGAATCATTCAAGGATTTGTGTCTTCATTTTCGAACTTACTAAGCAACTTCTTCATAGTTATGATATTCTGGGTTTTTATGATTCTCGGTAAAAAACGTTTTGAGGAAAGACTAAAAGTTGCTTACTCTTCAAGCTCCGAAAATATTGAAAAGCAAATAGATGCAATCAACGATCAGCTTCAATCTTACTTATTGATTAAAACTCTTGTTAGTCTTGCAACAGGTGTTTCATTTACTGTAGTGCTTACGATATATGGAATTGATTTTGCAATGTTCTGGGGATTGCTTGCATTCATATTAAACTATCTGCCCAATATTGGTTCATTGCTGGCAACAGTTTTTCCGATCATCATTGCATTACTGGATTTTGGATTTGGATTTACTTCCATATCCCTTGCAGCTTTGCTGTTAATCGTACAAAACATATTTGGAAATGTTATAGAACCCAAGTTCCTGGGGATGAAACTTGATTTAAGTCCTGTGTTCATTTTAATTTCACTGATCTTTTGGGGATGGATATGGGGAATCGTAGGCATGTTCCTTGCCGTACCGATTGCATCATTATTTAAAATTTTGTGCAGTAACATTAATCCTCTAAAACCGATAGCAATATTGATAGGAACACGCGCTGAACAGTTAGAGAGCAGTTGAATAGGATTAAATTGAAAAATGAATTTATCAAATGAACTAAAGCAATATATTTTTTTGAATGAGGCAGCCAAAACGGCAAAGTCTCTGGGAGTCTCAGCTTATTTGGTTGGGGGATTTGTTCGTGATATTATTCTAAACCGTCAACGCAGTGATGCAGATATATTGGTAGTTGGCGACAGTAACAATTTTGCTAAAAGTCTTGCAAGTGCACTCGGTGTTGAAAAAGTTGTAAGATTTAAAAATTTCGGAACAGCTAATTTTAGATATCACGATTTCGAAATTGAATTTGTTACTGCACGTAAAGAATCTTATGGCAGGGACAGCCGTAAGCCTTCTGTTGCTGAAGGTACTTTTCTGGATGATATAAGCCGTAGAGATTTTACAATTAATACTCTTGCAGTTTCAATAAACAGTAATGATTTTGGTGAACTTATTGATACATATAACGGGCTGGAAGATATTCATAACAAACTTATCCGCACGCCTATCGATCCGGGGAAAACATTTGATGATGATCCGCTTAGAATATTACGAGCCTTTAGATTCGCCTCTCAGTTGGATTTTTCTGTAGATGAATCGGTTAGTAAAGCAGCAAGCGAATTAAAAGATAGATTAGACATAGTTTCCCATGAGAGAATAACCGATGAGTTTATGAAAATACTTGCTTCGCCAAGACCATCAATTGGATTAAAATTATTATTCGATACTGCTGTAATGGAAATCATTTTTAAAGAGGTTTCAAATCTTGCCGGCGTTGAGCAGCGGGAAGACTATCATCACAAAGATGTATTTCTTCATACATGTAAAGTTGTCGATAACATATCTAAAAAGACCGATGATGTTTGGTTGAGATTTGCTGCACTCGTTCACGATATTGCAAAACCACAGACAAAAAAATTTGTTGAAGGCACTGGCTGGACATTCCACGGTCACGAAGAAATTGGCGCCAGAATGATGAAAAAGATATTTCGCAGAATGAAACTTCCGATGAGTAATCTTAGATATGTTGAAAACCTGGTAAGATTGCATCTAAGACCAATTGCCCTTGCAGGGGATGAAGTTACAGATTCAGCAATCAGGCGGCTTATTGTATCAGCGGGGGAGGATCTGGAAGATCTTATAACACTTTGTCGTGCTGATATAACAAGTAAAAATCCTGATAAGGTTAGTAAGTATTTGCAGAATTACAACAATGTTATGCAAAAGGTTGTTGAGGTTAAAGAGAAGGATGAACTGCGGGCATTTCAATCACCTGTACGGGGAGATGAAATAATGAAAATATGCAATCTGAAACCATCGAAGAAAGTCGGCGAGATTAAAAGGGCAATTGAAGAGGCAATTCTGGATGGGAAGATTGAGAATAATTATGAAGATGCTTACAAGTATTTACTTCAAATTAAAGATAATTTTTTATTGGCGGATTGAATTTTCAGTATCATAATTTCTGTATTATTGATCACCTCTTAGCTTAAAAACAAATCAGAAAAAAATACTTCCGGTTATAAAAATTTGAAGAGAGGTCTATGATTTTGATTCATCAAAATATGCCTTTATCGCCGTTAATCTAATAATCATACCGTCTGTAAATTTGTTCAAGGTAATTATTGGTCATATGATATTTTTATACCTAAGTTTGAAATGAAATAAATACCCGCAAATAAGTTTTATTTAAGTAACGTAAAGAATTCTTATCGTGTCTAAAGTATTCAAACCTAAAAATGAAATTATAAACCAGGAGAAAATAATGCGTACAGTTTTAGTATTCTTCTTATTATTACTAATCTCAATCCCCTGTTATGCTCAGGAACAACTAACATTATCGGAATCAATCCAGATTGCACTCCATAAAAATTCTCAATTGCAGAAAACCACATATGGCATGAAGAGTTACGAATGGAATGTAATGGCGTCTATCGGAAACTTTTTGCCATCATTTGGTCTTGGCGCCGGATGGAATTGGACTCGTTCGGAAGGTGTTGGAGTTGAGTTCGTCGGAGGAACACCAATCGAAACAACATCATCGACTGAATCTAGAAGTTACAGTGCAAACATAGGTGGATCCTGGCAATTATTTGACGGGCTTTCAAATTTTGCTACTCTATCCCAAAGTCAAAATGATCTTGAATCGGCTGAATTTTCACTTGATAGATTAAAGCAGGAAATCGTTTTTGAAACAACAAGGTTATATTATAATGTCATTAATACTAAGAAATTACTTGGAGTGAAGGAAGATAACTTAAAGTGGAATGAAAAAAATCTTGAAACGATTAAAGAGAGAAACAAACTCGGTGCAGCTACATTGGCTGATGTTTATCAGCAGGAAGTTGCCACAGGGAATGCTGAACTTGAAATTATTACTACACAAAATTTGTTGGAAACCGCTGAGAATAATCTTCTGTTTTATTTAGGACTGGATGTTCTTGAAGATTATACATTTGATGATGAGTTATCTCAGGAAGAAAGTGCAATCCTTGAATCAGATTTAACGGCCGATTATGAAAAGATTGCAGAACTGGTAGCGCAGGCATTAAACTCACGCTACGATTACAAAAGCGCGCAATTGAATCTGGAAAGCGCTGAAGATGGTGTTACCATTGCACGATCGGGGCACTGGTTTTCAATTTCTGCAACCGGAAGTTATACGCTAACAGGCACGCAAATTTCAAGTATCGATGATTTAAAGCGTACACAGGTAGGCTTATCATTGAATATCCCCATCTTTTCGGGCTGGTCTGTCAGCAATCAGGTTCAATTTGCACAAGTTGATGTAAAGAATAAAGAAATTGAATTAAAAGATCTTGAAAGAAATATTAAACTCGAACTGCAATCAACATTTCTCGATCTGCAAGCTGCACATAAAGGATTAAAAGTTAGTCAAAACAATGTAGCGTTTGCAGAAGAAAATCTAAAAATTGAGCAGGAAAAATATTCACTGGGATCAGGCAAACTTCTGGATGTACTGATTGCAAATTCTAACTATACAACTGCATTAACAGATTTAATCAATGCTCAATATGCTTACATCGTGCTTAGCGAACAGTTGAAATATCATCTTGGAATACTGGATTTTACAAAATATGAATAATTATAAAAACATTAGGAGATTGATCTAATGGCTAAAACAAATAACAAATCAAAGAAAAAGAAATTAATAATATTCGGAAGTATTGGACTGCTCGTAGTATTATTTATAATTATAGCGTTGGTGGGCGGCAGTAAAGAAGAAATCATAATGGTTCAAACAGAAAAGGTTGAGAGAAGAGATATCACTCAAACAGTTACTGCCACCGGAAGGATTAATCCTGAATTCCAGGTTATAATTACTCCTGAAGTTACAGGTGAAATTATCGAGTTGCCTGTTAACGAGGGTGACTATGTTAAAAAAGGTGACTTGTTAATAAGGATAAAAGGCGACCAGTATAAGGCACAAAAAGAAAGACTGGAAGCAAGTTTAAAATCTTCCCAGGCTACGCTTAAAATAAGGGAAGCAGAACTTAACAGGTTAACGTTGGAATATGAAAGAGTTAAAGAGCTTCACACAAAAACACTCGTTAGTGATTCCGAACTTGAAACTGCTGAAAGTAATTATTTATCTGCGAAAGCTTCATACGAACAGTCGGAAGCACAGGTATTGCAAAGCCAGGCGCAACTTCGTGAAGTGCTTGATATTTTGTACAAGACAACCATATATGCGCCGATGAACGGAACTATAACACAATTAAATGTTGAAATGAGTGAAAGAGTACTGGGAAGCGGGTTTACACAGGGTACGAACATAATGACTGTTGCAGATTTAGGAAATATGGAAGCTGTTGTTGAAGTTGATGAAAATGATGTAATCCAGGTTTCTGTGGGTGATACGGCAACAATAAAAATTGATGCTTATGGAGACAGAGAATTCAGAGGTATAGTAACGGAAATAGGTAACAGTGCACAATCTTCGGGACTTGGTACACAGGAGCAGGTAGTGAACTTTGAAGTTAAAATTAAACTTACCGACCTTGATGAAAATCTACGCCCCGGAATGTCCTGCAATGCAGAAATTGAAACAGAAACGGTTTTTGATGTAATAAGTGTTCCTCTTCAGTCCGTTACTGCACGTGATGATTTTGAAGAATCTATGACCGAAGAAAAAACTGAGGAAGTAGCTGAGGGCGAGGTACCATCGGAAGGTAATGACGAAAACGAAAAGAAAAAAGAAAGTAATGGAAAGAAAAAGAAGAATGAAGGTCCGGTTGAAGTTGTATTCTTAAACGTAGATGGTTCAGCAAAAATGGTGGCGGTTACAACAGGAATAAGTGATGACGATTACCTGGAAATAAAAGAAGGACTTGAAGGAGACGAAGAAGTAATATCAGGCAGTTACAGGGCGATATCACGTGAATTGAGGGATGGATCAAAAGTCAGAGTGGAACGAAAAGGTAAAGGCAATGGAAATAGAAATATGGAAAACAATTAAGAAGTGCAGGTCTTAAAATGAATATAATCAATATTGAACACATCGCTAAAATTTATGAAGTCGGTATGGAAGAAGTCCATGCCTTAAAAGATGTTTCACTCAGGATAGATAAAAATGAATACCTGGCGATTATGGGTCCATCCGGTTCCGGTAAATCTACTTTGATGAATATGCTTGGCTGTCTCGATACTCCTACGTCGGGAATTTATGAGTTCAAAGGTGAAAGCGTTAGCACAATGACGGACAATGAATTGGCGAAAATCAGGAATAAAGAGATAGGATTTGTTTTCCAGACATTTAATCTGCTTCCCCGTTCCGATGCTTTACACAATGTGGAATTACCACTTGTATACGCCGGCTTGCCATATACAGAGCGAAGAGAACGTGCTGAAAAAGTTTTGATCGAAGTTGGATTAAAAGACAGAATGCGTCATAAGCCGAATGAACTATCAGGCGGACAGAGGCAGAGAGTTGCTGTTGCCAGGGCATTGGTTTCAAATCCATCAATTATACTGGCGGATGAACCAACCGGAAACCTAGATTCCAAAACCGGTGAAGAAATTATGCAATTGTTCCAGGAAATTCACGAAACGGGAAATACAATTATTCTTGTTACTCACGAAGAATACATTGCTGAACATGCCGGAAGAATTGTAAGACTTAAAGACGGTTTAATCGAAAAAGATGAAATAGTTGCTGAAGGATATATGTCGAATTCCAAAATAGCAGCGGAATAAATTACTA
>JASFSF010000074.1:0-8666 GCA_050114555.1 Ignavibacteria bacterium | reverse complement strand
TGAAGAGAAGAATTCCTGGGTACTCTTCTCATCCAGTTCCGTAAGCGGAGAATTTTCAAGAGAGTAATCAGGATAAATTAAAACAGTATTGAACGGACGATGATCACCCACAAGAAAAACTTGTTTAACAGTTTCAAATTCTCTGAATAAATTCTCAATTTTTTGAGGAGCAATTGTTTCCCCTTTTATGTTCTTATAGATTTCCTTTTTACGGTCGATGATTTCGATAAAACCATTCTCATCCATCTTCATAACGTCGCCTGTTGGAAGCCAGCCATCTTTTGTAAATGTTTCTTCAAAAGACTTACCGTAATAGCCCTCCATAACGTACGAACCCTTTATTAATATCTCGCCATCTTCCCCGAGTTTTATTTGAATCCCGGGTAAAGCTCTGCCAAGTGAGTTTTCCTTATATCTTTTAGGTGGAGTCATGGTTATTCCCCCGGTTGCTTCAGTCATCCCGAACCCGCTCATAAGTTCTATTCCGTAATTCTGGAAGAATCTAAATACATCCGGTGGAAGGTAACCTGCAGCAGATAATCCCCATTTAAGTTCGCCACCGGTTAACTCCCTAACAACTCCTTTAATAACTTTATCTTCTTCGGTTTCTATATCGATCCTGGCTGTAATCTGTTCATAAAGTTGTAACCATTTTTTTGGTATGCTGATAAAGATTGTCGGTTTAATTAGTTTCATATTGGCAATCATTGTCTCAACTGCCGGGTTTTCCATAAAGTAATACTCAGCACCCCAGAAAATACTCCCCATCATCTCCAGCCATCTCCCGAATGTGTGGAAGAGTGGAAGGAAGGCGAGAAACCTGTCCGCATCGCCTATCTCCGGTAAAGCCATCGCCCTGCTAAATCTTTTATACACAATGTTCATCTGAGAAAACATTATACCTTTAGGCTCACCGGTAGTGCCTGATGTGTACATAATACTCGCAAGCGAATTCATTGTAATTTTATTTCTTATGCTATCGAGCTCTTCATTTTTAACATCTTTCCCTTGTTCAACAAAATCATTAAATGATATAACCCAATCCTCGCTACTATTTCCAAAGAGTATTACTGCTTGTTTTAAAAATTTCAGTTCACTTTTAATGGATTTGATTTTTGCAAGTTGTTTTTCATCATGCAGAATTAATAGCGATGATTCAGTTTGGTTGATTATAAATAAGATATGTTCAGAAACAGAATTAGACGGAATCATTACATTCACAATACCTGTTGTTAAACAGGCAAGGTCAAGCAATGGCATTTGCAGATTGTTCTCAAGAAGAAAAGCAACTTTAGCTTTATCAGGATTTTCATTCTTTATAAAATGAAAGAACGATTTTGCATACTTCACAACAATCGTTTTTGTTTCGTTCCAGCTTATGCTGTTGAGTTTGTTACCTTTTATTTCAGTAAAGAGGGACTTCTCTCCATACTCACGAACACATTGACTGAATAGGGCCGGGATGTTATAATTACTCGTTTTTATAAGCTCGTGTACCAATTCTTCCCACAGTTTATCTTCATAAATTTTTTTCAGGAATGATGGTGTCCGGAATAAACTGAGATATTCATGTACGAGGTGAAATAAGTTGCTGTTATCCGGTGAACTCTTTGCTTCATCAACCAGATACAATCCAAAATCGTAATACAGATTTTCGTTCAGAGCAGTCATTAAAGTATAAGCAAACTCTCCTGGAAGAGTTGTTTTGAATATTTCCAGAAATGATCTGGTTAGTTCTTCATTCTTACCAAGTTCCCTTTTTTCTATCGATTTGCGCAACTCTTCTTCAAACTCAATGTAAAGCCGTTTCAATTCCGGTTCTTCCAGTGCTGCCTTACCGGAAAAGAATTTTTCTTTGATTGTAATCAATGACTTATTATTTAATTCTGTGTCGTCTACACTCATTTTAAATCCGATATCTTTTCTGATTAGACATAAAAATAAATAAATTTATAGAGTATTGTTAATTATATATTGAAATGGAACTGTCTATAGAGAGATGAATAGAATGAATGATAAAGGCGATCTCTTTGGATCGCCTTTTTATATATTCGTTTTGTTTAAGAAATGTTATCCTTTCAAAAAAGATTTCAAATGGTCAATATATTTTGTAGCTCCGCCGGGAAGATAACCTGTTTTTGCTACGGGTATTCCCTTATCGTTAATTAAGATTATTGTGGGGTAGCCCTGCACACTAAACTTTTGCTGCAGGGAATAATTGTATCTCCAAGTCTCCTCAGATTGCTGCTTATACTGTGGGAAATCTACTATAACAAGAATAAGATTTTCATCAGCATAAGATTTGAACTCGTCCCTGGAGAAAACTTCGTCATTTAATTTAAAACACCATTTGCACCAGTCGGATCCGGTAAAATTAACGAGTATTGCTTTGTTCTCAGAAATTCCCTTTTCAATCGCTTTGCTTAGATCCGTTGTCCAGTTTAATTCACCGGGTATTTGCGTTTTATTTTCACCACAGGAAATTGTAATAAG
Source organism: Ignavibacteria bacterium (assembly GCA_050114555.1). Classification (GTDB taxonomy): domain Bacteria; phylum Bacteroidota; class Ignavibacteria; order Ignavibacteriales; family Ignavibacteriaceae; genus BMS3ABIN03. Next base: position 6,173 of record JASFSF010000074.1, on the reverse strand, counting down.
CAGCAATGTAAAAATCAATAATGTCGTTTTTTTCAATATAAATCTCCGTATCAGAATTCAGAATATTTTATTTTTGTTGCCTGTTTGATTCAAAAGTATTTAAATGGATTCAAAACAGTCACACTTCGACAAGCTCAGTGTGACAGTTAATTTTAGTAGTATTAAAATTTATTTTTCATTGTTCGATTTCTTTTTGGGCGGACGCTCATACAATTTTGCTAATTCCTTCAAGTACTTCGATAAGTTATCATCAATCTGTTCCCAGGTAAATCTCCACGCCCAGTTCCCTCCTAATGTACTGGGAAAATTCATTCTTGCTTCACTACCAAGATTTAAAATATCCTGCATAGGAATTATAACAAAATTGGCTACCGAAGCATAGGCAGTTCGGATTAACTCCGATACCATATCCTTCCCGGAGTAATTCAAATATTTTTGTGCGTGCTCAAATATATCCCCATCATTTTTTTCCTCCTTCTCAAAAAAGCCACATGTCGTATCGTTATCGTGTGTACCAGTATAAACTACACAATTAGGAATATGGTTATGAGGGAGAAATTTACTTTCCATTCCCTCTCCAAATGCAAACTGAAGAACTTTCATTCCTGGGAAACCAAATTTGTCTCTTAATTCTTCCACTTCTGGAGTAATGACACCAAGATCTTCTGCAAGAATTGGCAGATCGCCCAAATGTTTTCTTAGGGCTTTAAATAATTCTTCGCCCGGCGCCTTAACCCATTTACCCGGTTCGGCTGTTTTGGCATCCCCGGGTATCTTCCAGTATGACTCAAAACCTCTGAAATGATCTATCCTTATTATATCAACCAATTCAAGCAGACTGGCAAATCTTCTCTTCCACCAGGCAAAATTATTTTTTTCCATTACGCTCCATTTATAAAGAGGATTTCCCCACAATTGTCCCGTTGCACTAAAATAATCCGGTGGAACCCCGGCAACAAACGTCAACCTTCCTTCTTCATCAACAGTAAACTCTTCCTTATCTGCCCAGAGGTCTGAACTGTCATAGGCAATAAATATCGGCATATCCCCGATTATTTTAACGCCCTTTTTGTTTGCATAACTCTGCAGTGCTTTCCATTGTTTAAAGAAAATGAATTGAATGAACTTCTGGTAAAGTATATCATCACTTAATTTATTGCTCCACTCTTTTATCGAGCTTTCCTTTCTATTTACCAGGTCTTTATCCCACTGACTCCATACTGCTCCTTTGTGAGCTTCTTTGCATGCCATGAATAATGCAAAATCATTCAGCCATTCTTCATGTGCCTTAAGAAAGTTTTTAAATTTTTTATCAAGCCCGTTCGAATCAATCTTAAAATTATCAAATGCCTTTCGTAATAATTTCTTTTTGTATTCTATCACACTTCCATAATATATTTTTGAAGGATCAGAATCAGGAGAATTTATAATATCTTCATCGGATAAAAAACCATCTTCCTTTAGCTTATCAGGACTAACTAAAAGCGGATTGCCTGCAAATGCAGAAAAACATTGATATGGGGAATCACCATAACCTGTGGGACCAAGCGGGAAAACCTGCCAGTGAGATTGACCAGCATGGATAAGAAAATCTACAAACATGTAAGCATCTTCACCAAGATCACCTATTCCATATTTTCCCGGCAATGATGTCGGATGCAGAAGAATGCCGGCACTTCGCTTAAAATTCATTTTATTCCTCTGATTGAATTTAAAACAGCGTGGTAAAGTTAAATAATTTTTCTAAGATGATATCTAAAACCGGTACAGGGTTTTAACGTAACAACTAATAAATATGTAAAGCTATTCTAGTATAACCTGTCAAAAGAAGGATTGATATACAGAATTGATTACTTAATAATATCTTTTTAAAATTGTTAAGCTTTCATTTAATTAATATTTTATTTATCCTTCTTAATCATTCAAGATTGAATAATCAAGTTAAGTACTTTCAAATTAAACAGTTATGAATAGAATTACGGCGATTGGTGAAATATTGTTTGATGTTTACCCCGGCTTAAAAAAATTAGGCGGTGCACCGTTAAATTTTCTTTATCATGTTTATAAATTTACCGGTGCAGGCAACATGATTAGTCGTATCGGGAACGATGACTTTGGAAAGAAAATACTTTATTTCCTGAATTACAATAAAATTTCTATCCAACACATTCAAATAGACCAGGAGCACCCTACTGGTGTTGCAACAGTTAAACTAAATGAGAAGAATGAACCATCTTTTACAATCGAAGCCAACCGGGCATACGATTTCATTGAAACATCTGAAGGCATACGGGAATTAATTAAGAATAATACAGACTGTTTATACTTTGGATCTCTTGCACAAAGGAGTGAAGTATCACGAAACACGATTCGTTCCTTAATGGGGAAAGAGATTAAATACTTCTGCGATCTTAATATTCGCCAGAATTTTTACGATGAAAAATTAATCACTCATTCCTTGAACGCCGCAGACATTCTAAAAGTAAATTTAGATGAATTGAAACTAATTAATGACCTTATAATTAAAGATAGTTTTGATCTTAAAAAAACATCTGAAAAAATCATAAAAGAATTTAATCTTGACCTGGCAGCAATTACAAAAGGGGCTGAGGGTTCAGTCTTGATTAAGGGAAATGCTTTTAATGAATTTCAAAATGAACCTACTAAAATCTATGACAGCGTTGGTGCAGGTGATGCATTCTCATCCGTTCTTTGCATCGGGTATTTAAATGGTTGGGAATTGGCTACAATAAACAGACTTGCAAACAGGTTCGCAAGTGAAATATGTCAGGTTGCAGGAGCACTGCCAGTTGATGATAAAATCTATAGAAAATACAGGGAAGAGTTTACTTATGCCAAAAAATAAAAAGCGAGGATTGTATATACAGCTCTATAGTATTCATGGATTAATCAGAGGATTTGATCCGGAGCTTGGACACGATGCAGATACCGGGGGACAGATAGTTTATGTTCTGGAACTTGCCAAAGCTTTAAGCGAGCATCCAAAGATAGAAAAGGTTGAACTTGTTGCACGCTATATAAAAGATAAAAAAGTCTCAAGTGATTACTCCATTCCTGTAGAAAAGATTAATGATAAATTCAGTATTGTAAGAATTAAATGCGGCGGCAGTAAGTATATCAGGAAAGAATTATTGTGGGAGCACTTAGAAGAATTCATCGATAAAAGTATTAAGTATATTAAATCAGTTAGAAGGTTGCCTGATGTAATGCATAGCCACTATGCTGATGCCGGTTACGTTTGCAAAGAACTTACTCAAATTTTTGGTATTCCATTTATTCACACCGGGCACTCACTTGGAATATCAAAAAAGGAAAGACTCATTGTTGATGGAATGAAACCCGAAGAGATTGAGAAAAAATACAAAATCAGCCATCGTATAGACATTGAAGAAAGCATTATTCATTTTGCTAATCTTATTGTAACAAGCACTAACCAGGAGATTGTTAAACAGTATGGTGATTACAGCAATACTACAGAAGGAAAATTTCGTGTAATACCACCCGGTGTAAATCTTGACAGGTTTTACCCATACAACAACAAGATTGAACACGATAGACAAACAGCCATGTTACTGCAAAACATTAGCAGCAAGCTGATTACATTCTTTATACAAATTGACAAACCTTTAATTCTTACAGTTTGCAGACCGGATAAACGGAAAAACATTTCCGGTTTGATTAAAGCTTATGGCGAAGATAAGCAGCTACAGGAGAAAGCTAATCTAGCAATCTTTGCAGGTATCCGGCACGATATACAGGTGATGCAGGATAATGAACGTGAAGTGCTTACCGAAATTTTATTATTAATGGATAAATATAATTTATATGGTAAGATGGCCGTTCCAAAACAACATGAAATTGAACACGAAGTTCCTGAACTTTACCGTATAGCTGCAGAAACAAAGGGTGTTTTTGTAAACGCTGCATTAACTGAGCCGTTCGGATTAACATTAATTGAAGCTGCTGCTTGCGGAGTACCTGTTGTTGCAACCGACGATGGCGGGCCGAGAGATATTTTAGGAAATTGCAAAAATGGAATACTGGTTGACGTTAGTGAGCCGAAAAACATAAGTAAAGCACTAAATAAAATTTTGAGTAATAAAAGTATGTGGTCAAAATTTTCAGAGAATGGCATAAAAAATGTAAACAAATATTATACATGGACTGCTCATACAAAATCTTACTTAAATGAAATCTCTAAACTCATTAAAAGCGTAGAGCATACAGATGATCAATATGCTCCATTAGGAAAGAAACTTTTCACCACGGAGAAATTTATCGTATCGGATATAGATAACACACTTATCGGCGATGACGATTCGATGGAAGAATTCATTCAACTGCTGCATAATTTTCCGAAGAATCTCAGCTTTGCTGTCGCAACCGGACGGACGATTGAGTCTACATTTAATGTGTTGAAAAAGAATGGTGTTCCCTTCCCAGATATTATAATATCATCAGTCGGTTCCGAAATCTATTATAATTACAACGACCAGCTGATCTATTCAACAGGATGGGAAGCACACATAAATCATCTTTGGAACAGGGATAAGATAAAAAAGTTGCTTTCGAAATTTGATTTCCTTCAATACCAGGAAGAAGATGCACAAAGAGAATTTAAAGTAAGCTACTATACCTCTGATGTTCCTAAAAATTTGAAAAAAGTTCATGACATACTGATTCAAAATAAAATCAAAACAAATGTGGTGTTCAGTCATGGTCAATACCTGGATATTCTTCCATACAGGGCATCTAAAGGTAAGGCTATAAGATATCTCTCATATAGATGGAATATCCCATATGAAAATATTCTCGTTGCGGGAGATTCGGGAAATGATACGGAAATGTTGAAAGGGGAACTTCTGGCTGTAGTTGTAGCTAACTACAGTGAAGAATTGGAATCGTTACGAAAACAAAAAAGAATATATTTTGCCAAAAGAAAATATGCAGGCGGTATAATAGATGGTATAAGCCATTACAAATTTCTAAATGAAGTCGGAGCTAATCAATGAGTAAGAAACTGGAAAAGCTTATCGATGAAAAAAATATTGTCTTCAATCGCTACTTAAACAGCATCAGCAGGGAAGAAAAAAAATTACTCGTTAAAGGAGAATTGCTTGAAATCCTTGCCGGAATTAATTTAAAAGACAAAAGCGATTATACGGAGATTGAAGATGTTGTTAGCAAGTTCACCGAATCTGTAACTGTCGGCTCGACAATTCATATTGAGATCAGGGAAAAGATTGGTACATCACAGTACTATCTGTTTAATACTGAAAACAACAGTTTCCGGCAAATCAGCAGTGTTGAATTTTTAAAGGCCAAAGAACTTTTTAGAAATCCAGCCATTTCAAACGATTTATTAACACTAAACTTTCAAACCTTTTATGAAAAGTTCCCGAGTGTTCGTGAATCAAAAAATATTGGAAAGGGAGTTGAGTATTTAAACAGATATTTATCCAGCAGTCTCTTCACGAATTCTGAAAAGCTAAGTAATGCACTCTTTGAATTTCTATTTGTTCACAAACATAACTCAGAGCAGTTAATTCTTAATGATCGAATCACTAATCTCGAAGAGCTTATAACAGCGATCAATTCGGCGATAAAATTTCTGGCCGAAAAAAAGGAAACGGAACTATATTCGAAGTATAAACACGATCTACAAGAGTTCGGTTTTGAACCCGGATTAGGCCGCACAGTGGGACAAATAAGAGAAAGCCTCGATCAACTCGATGCATTATTACACTCTCCCGATCATCTTGTGTTGAAAACATTCCTTTCCCGAATTCCAATGATATTCAACATTGCTGTTATTACCCCGCATGGTTACTTCGGCCAAGAAGGTGTGCTTGGTAAACCGGATACCGGCGGTCAAATTGTTTACATCCTTGATCAGGTAAAAGCACTTGAGCAAGAATTAACAGAATCCTTAAGGCAGTCCGGATTAGATATAAACCCTAAAATAATTATTCTTACAAGGTTAATCCCTAATGCCGGGGATACAAAATGCAATCAAAAAATCGAAAAAGTTTTTAATACAAATAATGCCTGGATACTAAGAATTCCATTCAGAGATTATAACAAAAAAGTTACAGATAATTGGATTTCCAGATTTGAAATCTGGCCTTATCTAGAAGAATTTGCAGAGGATT
>JASFSF010000073.1:0-8676 GCA_050114555.1 Ignavibacteria bacterium | reverse complement strand
TAAAATCATATACACAAGCAAAACTGCAATTTAATTCATCAGATAATGAACCGGTAAATACCAAATGGGAATACTGGGAGACAAGCAAAAGGAAAGTATGCATCCTTTCCAGCGGTGGTAAGGATAGTCTTTTAAGCTACGGACTAATGAACGATTTGAAATACGAAACACATCCCATTTTCATTAATGAATCGGGAAGACATTGGCTTACTGCACTCAATGCTTACAAGTATTTCAGCAAGAACATTGAGAACACATCACGTGTATGGGTAAACTCAGACAGAGTTTTTTCTTTTATGCTGAGGCATTTACCATTTATCCGGAAAGATTTTGCCGATGTAAGATCCGATGAATACCCTATAAGGCTGTGGACTGTTGCAGTGTTTTTATTTGGAGTTTTACCGTTGCTTAGGAAAAGAAAGATAAGCCGATTAATAATTGGCGATGAATATGATACTACAGATAGAAAATCATTCAAAGGCATAACTCATTACAATGGCCTGTATGATCAAAGCCGTTATTTTGATGATGCACTTTCTCGCTACTATATGAGGAAGGGATGGGCAACAACACAATTTTCGTTACTGCGGCCGCTCTCCGAAATGTTGATTGAAACGATACTTGCTAAAGAATATCCGGATTTGCAAAAGTACCAGGTTTCCTGTCATGCTGCCCACACAGAAGATGAGAAAGTTTATCCTTGCGGTAAATGTGAAAAGTGCCGGCGAATAGTTGGAATGTTAACAGCAATAGGTGTGAATCCTAAGAATTGTGGTTACACATCTAAACAAATTGAGCAATGTTTAATTGATATTGTAAAAAAAGGTGTGAGCCAGGAAGAGGAAGGTGTGAGGCATCTTATTTATAACCTAAACTCCATTGGGAAAATAAAATTGTCGGATGACAGGGTTTCTCAATTAAAAAGTTATCCTGAAATATTAAAGCTTCGGTTTCATACCGAACGTTCACCGTTAAACTCGGTTCCATCTGAATTAAGAAAAGGACTTTATGAAATTTTCTTAAAGTATGCTGATGGTTCGGTAAAAAATGATGGTAGAAATTGGGAGATCTATAATCCGTTTAGTACTGATAGCTTATCCGAACCATACAAATTCGAATTTACAGGTGAACAATATAAAAAGAGAGACACAGAAGTTGCAGGAGATAATTATAACTGGGCGGAATTAACCTGGCCTGAAGCGGAAGAAAAATTGAAAAGAGTCGATATTGCTCTCTTGCCTGTTGGTGCGATTGAACAGCATGGTCCGCATCTTCCTCTGGATACAGATGCGTTCGATGCAGAATATCTCGCGAAGAAAGTAGCTGAAACCTGTAGCGAGCCAAAACCATTTGTGCTTCCATTAATTCCATACGGTGTTTCGTATCATCACGATGATTTTTCAGGAACAATAAGTGTAAGCAATGAGAGTCTCTCAAAAATTGTTTATGAAATCGGTATGAACATAGCCAAGCAGGGAATTAAAAAACTTATAATCATTAATGGCCATGGAGATAATGCACCATCGTTGAATTTTGCTGCACAGATGATTAACCGGGATGCAAAAATATTTGTTGCTGTTGATACGGGGGAGACAAGTGATGTGGACATGGATAATATTGCAACAACACCAAATGATGTTCATGCCGGAGAGATTGAAACAAGCACAACACTTGCAGTAAGACCGAATCTGGTTAAAATGGATAAAGCTGAAAAAACAGTTTTAAAGTTCTCGAGCCGTTATCTTAATTTTTCATCTTTACGTGGAGTTCCGTGGTATGTTCGGACAAAAAGAATTTCCGAATCCGGAGTAATGGGTGATCCAACAAAAGCGAACAGTAAGAAGGGTAAGAAAATGTGGGAAATAATGATTGCCCATCTTGTTGCATTTGTAGAAGACCTGAAATCTCTCAGCCTCGATGAAATTCATCAAAAGAAATATTGAAACTTTGAGGGAATATAAATGAAGATAACAGGATTCGAATACTTCCCGGTTACAATGAAGCTAAAAGAACCTTATACTATCGCATATGAGAGTGTTGATCACACTTCAAATATGTTTTGCAAGATATTAACAGATCAGAACATTACAGGAATAGGAGTTGCCGCACCTGATCTTGAAGTTACCGGTGAGACAATTGATACTGTTGGTAATGTTTGTGAAAATATCATAAAACCTTTTTTAAAAGGAAAAGATCCAATAAGGATTTCAAAAATTCTTAACGAGATAAAACCGGAACTATTAACTCACCCTTCTGCATTAGCAATGCTGGATATGGCGTTGTATGATATTCTTGGTAAGAGAGCAGACTTACCGGTTTACAAAATGCTAGGCGGTTTTCGCACAAAAATTCTTACCAGCATTACGGTCGGTATTCTCCCCCTTGATGAAACACTGGATAGATGTAAAGCTTTTGTTCAGGATGGATTCAAAGTTATAAAAATAAAAGGCGGCTTGGATGTAAATGAAGACATCGAAAAAATTATAAAAATAAGAGAAACAGTTGGAAAAAATATTGCACTGCGTTTTGATGCGAATCAAGGATATAATGTTGAACAATCAAGACGATTTGTTGAAGAAACTTACAAAGCCAAGTTAGAATTAATAGAGCAGCCAACTCCCAGAGAAGAACAGGAATCTCTTGGCAAGGTAACCGAAAGCGTTTCGATACCGGTAATGGCAGATGAGAGTTTAATGAATCTTAGAGATGCATTTAGGTTAGCACGAAAAGAATTAGTTGATACCGTGAACATCAAGCTTATGAAAGTTGGAGGTATTTACGAAGCGCTTCATATAAATTCGGTTTCTAAAGCTGCCAATCTCGAAGTAATGATTGGATGTATGGATGAAGCTGCACTCGGAATTGCAGCCGGATTGCATTTTGCACTTGCCCGGCCAAATGTTGAATATGCTGATCTTGATGGTCATCTTGATCTTATTGATGATCCAACATCCGGCGCTGTTATTTTAAAAAATGGATATTTGAGCACAACAGAAAAACCGGGGCTTGGATTTGATTTAGTAAAATTTGGGAATTAAATGTCTTGTAAATAAAGCAGACAATTTTAATTCCTGCTTTGGTAGTATACTTAGTACTCCATTCGATAATCACACCTTAAATGCCGCCGCATATCTTGGTAGAGACAGAAAAATTGGTTACACAAAAGCGTATAATTTTCACTTTTACCTTCAAAACAAAAGTTTACTTATCGTTAAAAATTTTGTATAATGTAAATTAATTATCACTAAGAGCGAAGGATTTTGAGTTGAAGGTAGCGATTATATATAATAAGGACCTTACTGGTGTAATAAATAAATACGGTATGCAGAATAAGGAAAAGTATAATCCTAAAACCGTGAAACTCGTAGCTGATGCACTGGAAAAAGGCGGACATAATGTTGCCGTTATTGATGGAAATATGGATGTTATACAGAATTTGCAGGATTTTATGCCCAGGGTTCTGGAAGGAGAAAGAATGGGAATGGTCTTTAACATGGCTTATGGTATACAGGGTGAAAGCCGCTATACTCATCTACCCGCAATGCTTGAAATGTTAGGCATTCCATACGTTGGATCAACACCGGCAGGGCACGCACTTGCTCTTGATAAAATTATAACAAAAATAATAATGCAAAAACACGGAATTCCAACACCTAACTTCTGGGTATTTTCAAATATCGATGAAGATATGTCGGAAGTTGAATATCCTGTTATTATTAAACCAAAAATGGAAGCTGTTTCGTACGGCTTGCGTATAGTAGATAACAAAAATGATTTAAAAGAGGCAGTTAAGTTTATCATTGAAACTTTCCAGCAGCAAGCCCTGGTTGAACAGTTTGTAAGAGGTCGGGAGTTTTGTGTTGGACTTTTAGGTAATAATCCCCCGGAAGCATTCCCGGTTCTTGAAATCGATCTTGAGGGAGATCCTGATGCGATCCAGAGCGTTTCGGATAAGAAAAAGAAACCCAGAGAAAAAATCTGCCCCGCCCCAATCACAAAAAAACTTGCAAACAAAATGGTTGATCATACAATTAAGGCTTTTAAAGCGTTGCAGCTAAGAGATTTTTCTCGTGTTGATATAAGAATGGATGAGAGTGAGAATATCTATTTGCTTGAAATAAACTCGATGGCAAGTCTTGGCAGAACAGGTGCATATGTAAATGCTGCTGCCGTTGCGGGATTGGATTATAATGCTTTAATTAATAGAATTCTTGATGTTGCTGTTGTTCGTTACTTCGCCGGAACAACTTTAATTGAAAAAAGTGAAGATATAAAAGCTTTCTCTCCCAGGTTACCCTTGCCTGTAAGGATAAGAACTTATCTTAGAAGCAGAAAAGAAACCATCGAAAAAACTTTAAAGGAGATGGTAAACACAAATACTTATGTTCGCAATGTAGATGGTGTTAATCATCTTGGTGATATTATCAAAAGAGAGCTAAGTCCCCTTGGTTTCGAACATCAGGTGTATCCCCAGGTTGAGGTTGGAAATATTCTTTTCCTGGATAACTGCGGAAGTGACAAATATGATATCCTCCTTCTATCTCATCTGGATAATTCAACTACACTTGCTAAGCGGGATTTCTTTAAAACCACCGAACAAAGAATATATGGTACAGGCGTGTGGGAAAATATAGGCGGGCTGGCTGTTATGATTACTGCTCTGCAGTCTTTGAGATTCGTTCGAATGCTTCGCAAATTAAAAGTCGGGATTTTACTTACAACCGATGATACACTTCAGGGCAGGATATCGGAAAATCTTGTCCAAAATAAAACCAGGTCAGCCCGATACATTCTTGCACTCAAAGGTGGCGGATTAGACGGGACAATTGTAACATCACGTGCCGGTGCTGCTGTGTATAATTGTTCGATGAGTCTTAGAGAGAAAGGTCATGCAGAAGATGTTTCAAAAGCTGTAAACATTTTTTCAAAGGTTGTTGGTGGATGGACAGCGATGACGGACGAATCAAAAGGTCTGGTTGTAGTTCCGACAGACATACAACTTAAATCAAATATTATGGGTCACTTTGCAAATGCCGATATAGGATTAAGTGTCAGGTTTCACGACCTTAAACAAATGCATAAGGTTGACGAAAAAATAAAAAGCATGATAACCAAGAAAGACATTAAATTGCTTCGTTTCCAGATTGAGGGAGGAATAAGAAGACCGGCAATGAATAAAAGTGAGGCAACAGAAAACCTGTATCAGTTAATAAAAAAGATAAGCCAAAAACTTGATGTCCGAACTATTGAAGAACATCGCTGGAGTTCTGCCGACATTTGTTTTAATGAACATAACATTCCTATGGTTGATGGTATGGGTCCGCTGGGTAATAAAGTAAAAGGAAGAGATGAGTACATTTTACGACATAGCCTTCTTGAGCGATCTGCTCTGCTTGCATTAACTCTTCTTGAAATAGGTTTGGATAAAAAATAATGAAAATAACCGGTATTGAGGGGAATTTCTCTCCAGATGAAAATGGAAAATTTGCAACATCCCAAAAGGGAATGATTGCAACTGCATTTCCCGAAGCGACACAAGCCGGGATTGAAATGATGGAAAAAGGCGGTAACGCTATTGATGCAGCTTGTGCAGCAGCACTGGCACTGGGTGTTTGTGAGCCTCAATCAAGCGGATTAGGCGGGCAATCCAGTGCTATAATTCATGTTAATGATAAAACCATAGCAATCGACGGTTCCTCACGTGTCCCTTCATTAGCACATATAGACAACTTCGAAAAAGGTGAGCGAAGCAGGGGTTATCGTGCGACGACTGTTCCCACCACTGTTGCAGTTATCGGATACCTGAATTTCAGATATGGGACACTTGATTGGAAAGAAATAATTCAACCAGCCATCAGGATTGCATCGGAAGGATATAGAATAACTCAGCTTCAACACAACTTACAAGAAAGAGAGCTGGATAATTTTCTAAAAATAACATCCAGGAGCGGGGCAAAATATTTTTTAAAAAATGGAAAGAAGCCATACAATCCGGGAGACTTATTTATTCAACCCGATCTTGCTAACACATTGATCTATCTTTCTGATCACGGAGCGCGATCATTTTATCAGGGGATGATTGCTAATAGAATTGATGATGATATGAGAGCGAATAAGGGATTCCTTCGTGCTGATGACCTTGCTCTGATTCCATGGCCTATTGAAAGACGAAGGCTTAAAAGAGGTTACCGATCAGTTTCAATTGCATCGATGCCGCCACCGGCAGCAGGTAGAACACTGCTTCTTGTTATGCTTATGCTAAGGCAGCTTCAGCTAAAAGTAATAAGACAGGAGTCACCACAGTTCTATCATTTCTTTTCGGAAACGTTGCGGAAAGCATTTCTTTTTAGAACACAGCGCCCGTTTGATCCCAACACTTTTTTCCAGATCTCGGATAAGAAAATGATCAGCAGAGAGTTTGCACAAGGTCAGGCAAAATCAATTAGAGATAGAATAGATCCGGATCTGCCCTTGGTCGAACCACCGGAGGATGAAGGAGAAACCACACATCTATCTGCAATGGATAATGAAGGAAATGCGATAGGGATAACACAATCAATAGAATTGTCTTATGGCTCACGTGCTGCGGCAGAAGGACTTGGCTTTATGTACAATAATTACATCCGAGCACTGGACACTAATGATCCCAGTCATCCTCACTATTTAAGACCGAATGCAACTCCGTGGACATCGGTGGCACCATCAATAGTCTTCTATAAAAATGAGCCCTGGATAGTAACAGGCAGTCCCGGAAGTGAAAGAATATATTCTGCCATAGCTCAATTTTTAACAAACATACTGGATAAAGGTTTATCTCTGGATGAGGCTGTGAAAAGACCACGCCTTCATTGTTCTATCGGAGGGACTTTAAGCATTGAAGCCAATAGATTTAAACCTGAGGTAATTTCATACCTGGAAGAAATCGGATATAATGTAGAGAAGAAATCTGACTACGATTTTTATTTTGGTGCAATCCACTCGGTAATGAAGTGTATAACCAAGGATGAATTTCAAGGAGCCGCCGAAGTTAGAAGAGATGGCACTGCCGGAGGAATTTAGTGGAGAAACTACCGGTTCTTATTACAATTCCGCATGGCGGGAATAAAATTCCTGCCGAACTTAAAGACAAAATAGCGATTGGTGAAAAAGAAATATTTGAAGATATTGATCCTTTCACTCTGCAAATTTATGACCTGGGTGATAAGGCACGCAGAATAATAAAAACTGATATTGCAAGAACTTTAGTCGATGTAAGCCGTGCCCCCGATGACCTGCCCCCTTATAATCCCGATGGTGTTGTAAAAAGTCATACCTGTTTCGGTAAAGTAATTTACAAGGAATTTGAGCAACCCGATGATAAAGAAATTGAATTGTTGTTAAACAAGTACTACCATCCATACCATAACAACTTGCAAGAGATAGTTAATGATTATAAAAATGATTTACACATTTGTTTGGATTGTCATACAATGGCCGAAACAGGACCTGCCATTGCTCCCGACTCCGGTTTAAAAAGACCATTGATATGTTTGGGTAACAGGTTTGGAGAATCTGCATCAAAAGAGATGACTCATAATCTAGCTAACTGTTTTATAAGCAGCTTTAAAATTAATGAGAAGGATTTAACAATTAATAAGCCATTTGCCGGGGGTTTTATAACACGAAATTACGGAAACAATCCGCTTCCATGGATACAGGTTGAAATCAGCAGGGCATTATACCTTAAGAAACCTTATTTCAACAAATCAACACTAACAATTTCTGATGAAATAATAGAAAAATTAAACGGCAAGTTTTTTCTTGCCCTTAAGAATTTCTTTTTCTGAGTTATTTTATAATTGAAAAAACGTTTTAAATAATAAAAAATAATGGAGCATTAAATTGGAAGAATTATTGAATCAAATATATTTTGGTAATACAGTGTGGGCATATGTAAAAGCACTTGGGATTTTTTTAGTTGGATTTATTCTGATAAAGATTTTCCGAATTATAATTCTAAGCAGATTGAAGAAATTGGCGGAAAGAACCAAGACTGCAATTGATGATTTTATTATAATCGGGATTAAAAAATCAATCGTACCGATTCTCTATTTTGGCGTGTTATATATAACATTGCAAACACTAAAACTCTCAGAAGATGTATCAACGGCAATAAGTATTGCTGCGGTGTTTATTATAACATTTTTTGCGATCCGTTTAATAACCTCCACATTAGACTTTTCTATTGTAACGTATTCCTCCAGGGAGGAAACCGGGAATCAGAAAGCTAAACAGTTAAAGAGCATTAGTGCGCTGGCAAGGTTTATAGTCTGGGGAATTGGTCTGGTATTTCTCTTAGATAATCTCGGTTTTGACATAACTGCTGTCGTAGCCGGACTTGGAATCGGCGGTATTGCTGTTGCGTTGGCTGCCCAGGCTATTCTTGGCGATCTTTTTAGTTACTTCGTAATATTTTTTGATCGGCCTTTTGAATTGGGGGATTTCATTATTGTTGATGATAAAACCGGTACAGTTGAACATATAGGAATTAAAACTACAAGAATCCGTGCTTTAAGTGGCGAACAACTTGTAATTTCCAATACAGATTTGACAGGTTCCAGGGTTCATAATTATAAAAAGTTACAAAGAAGGCGGGTGGTATTTCAATTGGGTGCTGTTTATCAAACGCCATCAGAA
>JASFSF010000072.1:0-8736 GCA_050114555.1 Ignavibacteria bacterium | reverse complement strand
TGATATTGGAGAAATTTTAAAAGTGCAAATGTCCGATCGGGTAAAATATGAAATCAGAAGGGCCGAGGAGAATAAATTATTTATTCTTCTGAAATATTCTATGTTACTTCCGGAAACAAACCAGGAAGTGTTGGATAATAACCTTGTGAAGGAAATCGATGTCCTGTCCGATTCGAGAGATATTCTTCTAAAGATTGAGTTAAAGTCGGAATCTGTTTTTTACGAAGTATTAAATTCAAAAAACAGAAACGAACTGCTACTTCGTTTTTACCAAAGGGAAGAGTCTGATTGGTATGTAAAGGAAAGTGAGCATTTCAAATTAATTTATAGGGAAACCCACTCGCACCTGGCAAATCATATAATAAGTTGTGCTGAAAATTCCCTGAAAAGACTGATACCGATTTTTGATTATGAACCTTCAGAAAAAATAATAATTAATACCTACGATGCAAGCGATTATGGTTTCGGTGCAACGACAAATGTTCCGCAAAACTATATCAGGCTGGAAATTGAAGCCTTTGAGCCCGGCTATGAAGCGATTTTATATAATGAACGTATACAATGGTTGTTAAGTCACGAACTGGTTCATATTGTTGTTAATGATCAGGAATCTGGAATCGAATCAATAATAAGAGATGTATTTGGTAAAGTTCCACCTGAAAAATTACAACCCTCAACAATTTTTTACAGTGTGCTTGGGAACAATACAAGATATACCCCAAGATGGTACCAAGAAGGAATAGCTGTATTTATTGAAACGTGGTTTAGTGGTGGATATGGGAGAACACTTGGCAATTTTGATGAAATGTATTTCAGATCTTATGTACTTGAAGGAAAAGAATTTCCCACCACGAGTGATGTGGAAACAATTCTTGGCCACAAGTCGATTTTTATAGAAAATATTTTCTACTACTACGGTACAAGGTTTGTATCATTTCTGGCAATAAACCATGGTTTGAGGAAAGTTATTGATTGGTTTAAAACTTATTCGGATCAGAATCTCACAAGCTATATAGGCAAATTCGAATCTGTTTTCGGGTATGATTTTGATAATGCATGGGAGAGTTTCATTAATGAAGAGATTTATTTTCAAAGACAGAATATTGAAGTTCTGCAGCTATCAGAATTAACGAAATATAAACGACTTAGTAAAGAAAATTTTGGGTGGATTACTCAACCGTATTATGATTCCGAAACCCTCTCTGTCATTTATGGCTATCATAAAGTTGGCAATTTATCAACGCTTCAAAAGTTTCATCTTCTAACAAGAAACTCGGAGGACATAACATCACTACCTACCCCGAGTATGTACCAGGTAGCATCAACCGCTTATGATGTTAGCAACAATCTCTTCTTTTATACAACAAATAATAATAAGCTTTACCGGGATGTGTGGGTGATTGATATGCTTACCAGGGAAGATAAAATATTGTTCCGTGATAGTAGAATTGGTAATCTTTCAGTAAGCCCGATAACTCATGATTTGTGGGGAGTACAGCAATATGGGGGATTATCAACGCTGGCTTTTTCTCCATATCCGTACCGAGAGATTACTCCGATTTATACTTTTGATTTTGGGTTTGAATTATCGCACCTATCAATTGCCAATTCGGGCGAGACGCTTGCCGGAATTTTACACAGACCTAATGGCCAACAATCTCTGATAATAATGGATATTGTAGATCTGATATCTGATGGACCATTTAATTTCAGGATACTGACATCAGAAGGTTCACCGGAAAATCCTTCATGGAGTTTTGATGATAGCAAAATTTACTGGAACGCCTATACAAACGGAGTGTCAAATTTATATAGTTATAACTTTTCCGATTCATCAATCTCAGCTTTAACTCATTGCTTAACCGGATTATTTAAACCAATTGAAGTTAGTAAGGATTCATTGTTTGCTTTTGAATTCTCAACAAAAGGTTTCATTCCTGTAATGGTACCTAATAAAACTGCGAAGTATTTGCCCGCAATTAATTATTATGGTCAGAAGATTGTTGATCGGAATCCGGAAGTGTATGATTGGATACTGCCGGAAGCATCACGAGTAGTTGATCAAGCCGGTTTCAACAAAGAGATCGGCTATTACAGCCTGGGTAATCTACATATGTACTCATTCGTTCCTGTTATAAGTGGTTTTCAAAATCAAATTGTAGCCGGAATATTCACTCAGATTGCTGACCCGCTTTTGTTACATGATTTGAAGCTTGAGGTTGGTGTCTCTCCATTCAAGGATAATCCGTCATATCCGTTGTGGCATTTAAAACTGAGATATGATTATAAGCAAAGGTTTTATATTGAGTATAACTACAACAACCCGGATTTCTTCGATCTGTTTAATAACAGGAAAAGAGGAACAATTGGTACTGTTGTGAAGGCAGGTCACACGCATTATTGGTTATATGATCAACCGCAAACTATCAAACAGGATCTCTTCTTATCGCTGTATACCGGAATTGAATTTATAAACGATAACTTAGTTCAGGTTCCTTCACCTGATTTTATTGTTACAGGATATAGTTTGTTGTCAAGTAGCTTGAGAAGAACAATAGGTAGTTCAGATTATGAATATGGTAACGAAGCTTCACTCACCATGAATTTTTACATAAATAAATTTGATGATCCTGTATTTCTGCCAACCGTTTATATAGATTACGATAGATATGCACTCTGGCTTACAAATCATAACGTAATTCATCTTAAACTTTCGGCCGGTATCCTTCGTGATAATGAAAATCTCTTACAGGGCCGTTTTTATTTTGGCGGTTTTGGGAACAGAAATGTAGATAATGATAAAATAAGGCAATACCGATCTACATTCAGATTTCCCGGCATTCCAATTTACAGTATGATGACAACAAAGTTCTTTAAACTTATGCTTGAAAATGCATTCCCCCCAATAAGAGTAAGTGGCTGGGAATTATTCAGTCAGTGTATTAATCATTTTGATTTTGCCGTGTATTCACAATCATTGATAACCGAATCAGCCTTAGGAAAATACTGGGTAAACATTGGTGGACAGTTTGATATTAAGTTCAAGCATTGGTATAATTTAGAGTCGACATTATCGGCGGGCATAGCAAAAGCATGGTCCGAAGAAATAACTGATTGGCAATGGTTTTTATCCTTAAAACTATTAAAAGATTGATAGTTAATTAGGAATAATATTTGCAATCGTTTTATTTCTAAACTAATTTGGACTAAAAAATAAAATACTAACTGCGAAGAAGTGAAAACGTGAAGTTTTCGGAATTTAAAAGAAATATTGATGCCGGCTTAAAAGCTTCTCTTGCTACCGAGGAAACTTCTGAAAGAGTTAAAAATTTAGAAGCAATCCTTAATATTCTGAATACAATAAATCGAACACTTATTCTGGATGATGTTCTTGATTTAGTTTTGAAAAATGCGATCAGGATAACAAATTCTGAACGTGGCTTTATTGTATTGAAGAATGAAAGTGAACAATTAGAGTATAAGCTTGGTCTCGATTCCGAAAATAATGAATTGCCGGAAGACTCCTTTAATATAAGCAATACTGTTGTCGATGATGTATTCCTTACAGGTCAATCTATATTTCTGGAAGGAGCCCAGAGCGATACTGATTATGATCCTTCGAAAAGTATTCTTAGACTCGAACTGCAAACTATACTTTGTTCTCCCCTGATTACAAACGGTAAGAAAATTGGTGTTATCTATGTCGATAGTAAATACCTGCAGAAGATTAAAATTCGTGAGATAACCGGAACATTTGAAATACTTGCGGGACAGGCAGCAGCAGCAATTAGAAATGCCCAGTTATATAACGGTCAGGTTGCATCAAATATTGCATTGCAGGAAGCGAATGCACAGCTTATACAAGCAGAACGAAAAACTTTAAAATCTACAATCGATGCCGAAATCGGTCAGTCACTTCAAAGCCTTGTTCATCTTGCTTTACTTGAGACCGAAAGCCTGATGAGAACAATTGAAAAAGCTCAAAAAGAAAATCAGGGGAATGACAATCCGCTGATATATGACAGGCTAAAATTAAAATCAAAAGTGGCGATAGACAGTATAAGTAATATTCAGAAGTTTGCACAGGTGTTGCTGGAAACCTCTTTGTTGAATTTGAACAAGGACAGTGAAGATATAAACAGAACGATTCAATCTGTTATAAAATACCTTGCGCCGATGAAAAAGTTTTATATGGTTACATTCAATGCTGAGTTAAATAAACTTCCCAAATGCCCCTTCGATTCTGAACAGATTCAGCATTTATTCGTACACCTTGTTACCAATTCAGCCGAAGCTAAAAAAGATGCAAATATAGTAATACGTTCAAAAGTTGAAGAAAATAAAATTGTTTTAGAAGTTGAAGATGATGGTCCCGGATTTCCGGATAAAATTTTGGAAAATCCTTTTAAATCATCTGTAGAAAGAAAAGGAAGTTATGGTCTTTATCTTTGCAAGAGTATAGTCGATCGTCATAACGGGGAAATGGAACTAAGCAATACCAAGACAGGAGCAAGTGTAAAAATCTATTTACCGGTATATGTATAATGAGTGATTCTTTATTAAAATATTTCAGACTTTTATATGACTCAGTCCGGTTTCCAATCCAGGTGGTGAATAAAGAAGGATTCATTATTTATGTAAATGAATTATTCACACTTCAATGGGGATTCACTTTATCTGAAATTAAGGAATACAATCTGTTTCAGGACAATGAATTGAACAGGAAAGGTGTAACCCAATTAATAAAGGATGCATTAGAAAATCAAAAATATTCAACTGTAGAAAGCTATGTCGATTCTCTTTTGCTTAACAGGGAGTTTGCAGTTCCACTGTTAAGAACAAGTATTTTTCCAATCGTATTTGACGAGGATTGTTTTGTTGTTTTACTCCACGAAGACCAAACAGAACAGATTCTTGCTGAAGAGGAAGTTATAAAAGCCAGAGATATGGGTAATGAAGCTGAAAGATTAAAAAACACATTTCTTACTGTCCTTTCGCATGAACTTCGCACACCGCTAAATATTATACTTGGATATTCAACCATTATCAAAGAAAATTTAAGCGATAAATTCACAGCTGAAGAGAAAGTCTACCTGGATAATTTATATGCTGGAAGTTCCAGGTTGTTTAAAAGTATAACCCAAATGCTGGAGTTTGCACAAATTGAAGCAGGTAATTATACGATGGCGATCGAATCACATGATTTATGTGATGTTGTTAGAAGTTGTATAACTACAAATAAAAAGAGTGCTGTCGAAAAAAATCTGGATATTAAAGATACATTCGAAAGGAAACATATTTACGTTGATATGGACTTACAATGTACGGAAACGTCAATAAATAACCTGCTTGATAATGCTATCAAATTTACACGGCAGGGATTTATTGATGTTGAAGTAAGCTTGATGGAAGAACGAGGATTAGCAACCTGTAAGATCAAAGATACCGGCATAGGAATATCATCGGATTATCTTGATCACCTTCATCAACCTTTCAGCCAGGAGGATTTGAACATTGGCAGAAATTATGAGGGCAATGGCCTTGGTTTGGCTTTAACAAAAAAATATATTGAGAAAATGGGTGGGTCAATCCTGGTTGATAGTATTAAAGGTGTGGGAACCACATTTACAATAACACTGCCCCTGTCTAAATCCCAGAAAAAAGCAGTTCCGGAACCTGCATTCAGCAGTGATCTGGATAAAAACTGCATACTTATGTTTGACGATTCCGGAGAATCATATGATTTAATCCGCGTATTCCTTAAAGGATTATATGAGTTTGAAAAGCATACTTTTAATGAATATGATCCTAATATTGTAAAGGATGAATATTACTCCTTGATTATAATTGATGTGAATAAAAATTCCTGGGATAAAAGTTTGAAGATGGTTACAGAGATTAAAGAGAATGATCCTTTTAAGCGACCTGTGCTTGTTCTGTCAAGCGAGTTTCTGCATGATAAAATCGCTCAATTTCATCATGCCGGTGTCGATCAATTTCTTGTAAAACCATTTGCTAAGACAGATTTACTTTCCTCCATCGATAAGATTACAACTTAGAAACTCTTAAGTTCCATTGGATATGCTATGAAAAAATATTTCCCGAGGGCTATGCATGCAAAAAGTAAATGAATTAAAAAAGGAAATAAGAACCAATGCAAGTTTTGAACATGCTAAAACAATGCAGTGGTTCTTCAAAACAGGAAAAGGTGAATATGGGGAAGGGGATAAATTTTTAGGATTAAAAATTCCAGTACAGCGAAAAATAGCGAGGAAGTATACTGATTTAAACTTTAAAGATTTACAAAATCTATTAAACTCAAAAATTCACGAAGAACGAATGATATCGTTATTAATTCTTGTCGCTCAGTATCAAAAAGCCGGAGATGAACTTAAGGAAAGGATATTCAAGTTTTACTTGAAGAATTGTAGAAAAGTGAATAATTGGGATTTGGTTGATTTAACCGCTCCTAAAATAGCTGGAGCACATCTATTTGATGGAGATAAGCAGATACTATTCAAATTCGCCGTATCAGATAATCTTTGGGAGAGAAGAATATCCATCATTTCAACATACACTTTTATAAAAAACGGAGAGTTTGATACTACTTTGAAAATTGCTGATATATTGTTAAATGATGACCATGACTTGATTCATAAAGCTGTGGGCTGGATGTTAAGAGAGATAGGAAAGCTTAATATGCAAACACTTGAAAAATTCCTAAAAACAAGATATAACAAAATGCCTCGAACGATGCTTCGGTATGCGATAGAAAAATTTCCGGAAGCGAAACGACAAAAATATTTAAAGGGTAAAATTTAATTATGGCTGAAAGAAAAAAAATATCTTCGGGCGCTGTCTGGGAAGATATTGTCGGGTATTCACGTGCTGTAAAAATAGGAAATGTTATTGAAATTTCAGGTACTACTGCAGTTGAAGGTGAGAAAATTATAGGTATAGGTGATCCATACCTTCAAACTGAAAATATTATTAATAAGTTCAAGAACGTTTTAGAGATCGCCGGAAGTTCCCTAGATGATATAGTCAGGGTACGAATGTATGTTACGAATATGGATGACTGGGAAGTAATCAGTAAAGCCTTTTCAAAATATTTCAGATCTATTAAACCGGCTGCAACACTTGTTGGGGTGAAATCTCTCATCAATCCGGATCTGCTTGTAGAAATTGAGGCTACTGCAATTATTTCAGATAAAGGCTAAATTATCCGGAACATTTCATCGAAAATATTATTTAACAATATGCTTTGGTAAAATCTTAATTGTAATATTCATAGCAATATAAATCAATAATTACAAGAATTAATCCTCTTGGAATTACTTTTTTGTATGATCAAACTGTTATAAATTTAACTGATATTAGATATATATTAATTAAAGCAACCACTGATTATGAAAAAGAGAGATAAACCTATCAACAATACGATTTTCTTTACGGATAAAGAAGATCCAAGGATGTACTCACTTTCAAATCAGTTCGCTGAGCATCTTGAGTTCGAACTTGTTAAAGATAAAATTACTGCTACCGGAGATGATGCATATTTTGCTCTTTCATTGGCTGTGCGTGACAGGCTGGTGAGAAAATGGCTTAGAACACAAAATCATTACTATGAAAAAGATGTTAAGAGGGTTTATTATCTCTCCCTCGAATATTTGATGGGAAGACTTCTCGGTAACGCTTTAATTAACATGGATTTGTACCAGGAATGTTATGATATTCTTAAAGGCGATGGATACAGTCTTGAAGAAATAAGAGATTTCGAACAGGATATGGGTCTTGGTAATGGAGGACTTGGGCGTCTCGCAGCTTGCTACCTTGACTCAATGGCAACATTGGCACTTCCGGCGTTTGGTTATGGTATTCGTTATGAATATGGAATTTTCGAACAGGAAATTGAAAATGGCTACCAGGTTGAATATGCAGATAGCTGGTTAAGTGGGGGAAATCCTTGGGACATTATGAGAAGGGAGTTGTCCTTCAGGGTGAAATTTTATGGTCGAGTGAACAGGGTAGAGAATCCAGATGGATCTTTTTCATTTGAGTGGATTGATACGGAAGACGTGGAAGCTCTCGCTTACGATGTTCCTATTCCCGGTTACAAGAATAGTACTGTTAATAACTTAAGATTATGGCAGGCAAGGGCATCGAGGGAGTTTAATTTTAGAGATTTTAATGTAGGTAATTATGTTGCTGCTGTTGCAAATAAGAATGAGTCTGAAACAATCTCAAAAGTGCTGTATCCAAACGACAGTTATGTGGAGGGAAAATTTTTAAGACTGAAACAACAATACTTTTTTGTTGCTGCAACTCTTCAGGATATTATTCGTAAGTATAAAGTAAAACACGATTCGTTTGATAGATTTTATAAGAAAACGGCTATCCAGTTGAACGATACTCATCCGGTGATTGCTATTCCGGAGCTGATGAGAATTTTAATTGATGAAGAAAAATTATCATGGGATAAAGCGTGGGAAATCACATCAAAAACATTTGCCTATACAAATCACACCGTTGTACCCGAGGCACTTGAAGTTTGGCCGATCGAACTGTTTAATGAATTGTTGCCACGGCATCTGCAAATAGTCTATGAAATAAACAGGAGATTTTTGGATGAGGTTAGAAAAAAATATACTAAGGATGAAAAGATTTTATCTGATCTTTCAATAATTAGTGAAGACGGTGGAAACGTTAGAATGGCAAATCTTGCCATTATAGGTA
>JASFSF010000071.1:0-8841 GCA_050114555.1 Ignavibacteria bacterium | reverse complement strand
ATTCTTTTCCGGATGATTGTGGTGAATGGCAGATTGTCGATTCCTTCCCTGATTTAAAAGTCCAGATTGTTGAATCATTCGCAGATATAAAAATTAAATTTGTCGAATCCTTTCCGGGTTTGCCATAAAATCTATCTACTAGTCTAGTTAATAATTACAGAGGTAAAAAATGAAAACCAAAATATTAATTGCCGATAAATTTCCCGATCAATATATAGAAGAATTGAAAAACATGGATCTTGATGTTGAAAATTCTCCGAAATTAGGTGCTGATGATCTTCACTCAGCAGCAAAGGATAAAGATGTTTTAATTGTTCGGTCAACGGTTGTAAATGCAGAAACAATTAATTCATCAGATAATCTGAAACTTATTATTCGTGCGGGGGCAGGAGTTAATAATATTGATATACCTGCTGCTACGGGAAAAAATATTGCAGTATGTAACTGCCCGGGAAAGAATTCTGTTGCAGTCGCTGAACTTGCCATAGGTTTGATGGTTTCACTTGACAGAAGAATTCCAGATAATGTGAATGATTTTAATAACGGCAAATGGAATAAAGCCGAATATTCCAAAGCGGAAGGATTGAAGGGAAAAACAATTGGAATAGTCGGTGTGGGTAATATAGGAAGAGAAGTGGCTGTAAGAGCAAATGCATTTGGAATGACAGTTTATGGTCAGGATATATATCAACAAGAAGGAATGCCGCTTAAGTATTTTAAGAAGATCCCTGAGATGCTGCCATTGTGTGATGTGATTTCGGTACATCTTCCGGCTAACGCTGAAACAAAAGGACTTTTTAACAAAGAGATGTTTAGCTACTTTAAGCCTGGTGCATTCTTCATCAACACATCCCGTCCCGCAGTTATAGATGAAGACGCAATGCTTGAAGCAATCAAAGAAAAAAACATTCGCGTTGCGCTGGATGTATTCAACGATGAACCTGAAGCAAAAACCGGTGAAGTGTCATCTAAGCTACAGAACAATCCGAATATCTATATTACACACCACATTGGTGCTTCAACAAATGAAGCTCAAAACGCCGTTGCAGCTGAAGCGATCAGAATTGTTGCTAGTTTTGCTAAAGAAGGCAAGTTTGAAAATCAAGTAAATAAATAATTTCTTTCTGGTTGGAAGGGACTCAAATATGAGTCCCTATTTTTATACAAATTTCACTTCAAATAATTCTTTAAGAATTCCATGGTAAAAGGGTAAGCGAATCAATTCATTTATCCCTATTATATCCTGTTCCTCCAGACAATAGATTACACTTTGAGAATTTTCAATAATGAAATTCTTACTTTCATCCAGTTCATCTAAATGTTCGGATTCACCTAATGCAAATTCTTTGATTATAGGTAACGTATCATCTGAGTAATTCTTAAGAAGCTCCTCATTTCTTGATGCCAATATATAATTTATATATGGTGCTGAAATTAAATCTACAATTTGCTCAGCAAAACTAATCCCATTTTTATATTTTCTGTTCTTAAAGTTTTGATCGCCCACAATTATATGTGTCTGGTCTTCCAAATCATCATTCATTGCTGAAATTTTTAGTTCAACATTTGTATCGTATAATTCGCTAAATAAGATTTTGCACATTACTACATCTATTGATGAAACATCGCCTGCTAATTGAACTTCACTTATTTGTTCCCTTTCGGTATTAAAATAAATATAGGAATTGCTCATTGTACCTTCGAAAGCTATTCCTATCGATCTGGAAACAAACAGATCCTGGTTTGTAATTAATTCCATCGTGGGAATTAAGGCAATTGATTCAGAAGTGTCATTCATTTTTTTTGATAACAGTGCAGAAGAAATAAATGTGATTTTGTTTTGCTTTTGTTTATTCAGGTGGGTTGCTAATGAATGTGCAAAGATATTATCGGGAAAGAATATTTCCATTAAATAAAATAGCCGCTTTTAAAAGCGGCTATAAAAAATTTTATGATTTTTTTGATTTTATTCGTGCAGCTTTACCGGAAAGGTTTCTTAAGTAGAAAAGTTTTGCCCTTCTGACATCACCTTTTTTAAGTAATTCAATTTTAGCAATCTTGGGAGAATTCAAACGAAATATTCTTTCAACACCAACACCGCTGGATATTTTTCTTACAGTAAAGGTTCTGTTTACTCCGGCTCCCCGAATGCTAATTACATCACCTTCAAAGGGCTGAATTCTTTCTTTCTCTCCTTCAATCACCCGAACGTGTACTTTAATATGATCTCCCCCTCTAAATTCAGGCAATTTAGTTTTTATCTGATCAGGTTCTATTTTATTTAGATTAACCATTTTATCTCCGCTAATTATTAATTTCTTTCCACTTTTGTGTTAAAATTTTTGATTGTTCTTTTTTCCATTTTAAAATCTCTTTATCATTTCCCGAAAGTAATACATCAGGTACTTTCATCCCGCGGTATTCGGCCGGACGAGTATAATACTGGGCTTCAATTATTTCTCCATCCTGAAAAGAATCCTGTAGTGCTGCTTCACTATCATTCAATACACCTGGGATTAAGCGAACAACAGCATCTATAATCATAAGTGCAGGCAACTCACCACCTGTCAGTACAAAATTTCCGATTGATATTTCATCTGTGGCAAAATATTCCCTAACCCTGTCATCAATTTCTTTGTAATGACCTGCAATAATGATAACATTTTTAGCCAAAGAAAATCTGTTTGCACACTTTTGATCAAATATTTTTCCTTTGGGTGTGGTAAATATAATATGATCATATTTACGTTTAATCATCAGGGATTCGATACACTCAAAAAATGGTTCCGGCTTTAGAACCATTCCCGGACCTCCGCCAAAGGGTTTATCATCGATTTGCTTGTGCTTATCGTATGCATAATCCCGCAAATTGTTGATATTTATCTCGACCTTTCCTTTAGCCTGAGCTCTTCCGATAATACTTGCCTTAAGCGGACTGACAAGCAAATCGGGAACTGCCGTTAAAATGTCAATCCTCATCATCGTAATTCAAATCCTCTTTTAATACCAATCTTTTCTTCCCAGGATCAAAACTTTCAATATAATTAAGAACAATAGGGATAAGAAGTTCATCTTCATTATCCCTTTTAATTACAATTACATCATTTGCGGGGAGCGTAAGAACATCTATTATTTCTCCGATTTCCTCTTCTTGCTGGAAAACTTTACTACCGGTTAAATCGTGAATGTAGTAACTGTTATCATCCAGTTGGACAAGATCTTCATCCTCAACAAACACTTCTCTGCCAATTAAAACACCTGCATCTCTTTCGTTATCAAAATTTTTAAATTTCACAACAACAGAACTGCCCGGATATTTAACAGATTCAAGAAAAAGTATTTTTTTATCGCCCCAAAAATCTATAAATACTTTGTCTGTTTCAGATAATCTTTTCCGAAAATCTGAATAAAGTTCAACTTTTACAAATCCGCTATGGCCGTAAAGAGAACTTATTTTAGCAATAAGGAAAAATTCCTTCACAAATATTTAGGCTAATTCCTCAGTCTAAAATTTCTAAAATAGCGCGTTTCCCATCCTTAGCTGCTATAGCAGTAAGAAGGGTACGCATTGCCTGAGCCGTCTTTCCCTGTTTGCCGATGACTTTTCCTACATCATCTGATTTAACTTTTAAGGAAAGAATCACTTTATTCTCCTCAGGTTCTTTTTCATCTACTTCCACTTGTTCGGGATTGTCGACCAAATGCTTAGAGATGAATTCAATGAATTCTTTCATTAAGCGGAGCCTCCTATATTAGAACTGGGAGCAATTAGAGTTTTTTGTACTTAGAGAAATTATAAGCTATTAAATAATATTATTTTTTAGCTTCTTCTTTCTCTTCAGAAGTAGCGCCCTTTACTTCCGGTGTATCTTTTTCTACACTCTCTTCTTTTGCCCGGCTTTCATCAGAAGCTTCAACTTTTTCAATGTCAGACGATTCTTCCGGTGCTTCCTGTTTTGCCTTAGCCTTTCTCGAAACTTTTTTCTTAGTGGATTTTTTTTGCGCGTTTGCCTCTTTAACTTTTTTCCACTCAGAAAGTTTTGACTCTACTTTATCCTCTTCAAGTCCACTTTTGATTAATTCTTTCTTTAAAGTAATTCCCTTTTGCCTCAATAAACTTTTTACGGTTTTTGTTGGTTGTGCCCCATTGTCTAACCAATGAAGAACACGGTCTTCCTTAATTTCAACCGAATGTGGATTTGTAAGTGGATTATATAGACCTAATGCCTCTAAAAATCTTCCATCTCGTGGTGATCTTGCATCAGCAGCAACAATTTTATAGATCGGCTGCTTTTTCTTTCCCATTCTTCTAAGTCTTAACTTTACTGCCAAATTGGTTTATCCTCCAACTTTTTGCAATGTTTCAATTAAATTTAACATTTGGAAAAGATGACTTGTTGATTCCACCTTTGGAAAAACGACTCATCATCTTTTTCATTTCATTAAATTGCTTAATTAATTTATTTACATCCTGAATTGAGGTGCCACTACCTCTGGCAATTCGCTTACGACGATTACCATTCAGAATTTTAGGGTTTCCACGCTCCTGTTTGGTCATTGAGTTAATCACAGCCTCAACTCTTACAAGAGCTTTATCATCAATCTGGGCATTTTTTACTTTTGATCCCAACCCGGGAATCATTCCCAAAAGTGAAGATAGAGAACCCATATTCTTAATCACTTTAATTTGCTTAAGAAAATCGTCAAAATCAAATTTATTTTTCCTTAATTTTTCTTCCAGTTTTTCAGCTTCTGCCTCATCAACGCTCTTTTGAGCCTTTTCTACCAGTGAAACAACATCACCTTTACCTAAGATTCGCGAAGCAAGCCTATCGGGGTAGAATGTATCCAGATCATCAATCCTTTCACCGTTACTGCTGAACTTGATAGGTTTTCCGACTACAGACCTAATAGATAGTGCGGCACCTCCACGAGCATCACCATCAAGCTTAGTTAATACTATCCCGTCAAATTCAATTGCATCATTAAATGCTTTCGCTGAGTTTACAGCATCCTGTCCGGTCATTGAATCTACAACAAAAAGGGTTTCTGCAGGATTTGCGATTTCCTTTATCTTTGAAACTTCATCCATCATTGCTTCATCTACATGTAATCGACCTGCTGTATCGAAGATAACAGTATCGTAATGATTTCCTTTAGCAAAATTTAAGGCGTTTTTAACTACTTCAATAGCATTCGGTTCTGTGAGTGAAAAAACATTCACATTAGTTTGATCTCCAAGAAGTTTAAGCTGCTCAATTGCTGCAGGTCTGTAAACATCTGCTGCAACAAGCAATACTTTTCTCTTATTATTCTTAAGACGATTTGCAAGCTTTGCACAGAAAGTTGTCTTACCAGATCCCTGTAAGCCAACAATCAGAACTGACGTAATCCCGGATGCGTTCAATCTGAGTTCTTTCCGGTCACCTCCCAGCAAAAGAGCAAGCTCATCAAAAATAATTTTTGTGATCAGCTGTCCTGGTGAAATTGACGCCAGAACCTCTTTGCCAAGAGCTTTTGCTGAAACATCTTCTATAAATTGTTTTGCTACCTTGTAGTTAACATCAGCATCTAAAAGAACAAGTCTTATCTCTCTTAAGGCATCGGAGATGTTTTTCTCCGTAAGTTTACCCTGCCCTCTTACTTTTTTAAGAGTCGTTTCTAATTTGAGAGATAAATCTTCAAACATTCGTAGTTATCCTACGATATAAAAATTTCATTGTATTACTAAGAACTGGCCTTCAAAGCATTTGCGCCCGAAACAATTTCCAAAATCTCTTTGGTAATTGCAGCCTGCCGCTCTTTATTGTATGTAAGATTGAGAGATTTAATCATTTCATCGGCATTCGTAGTCGCATTGTCCATCGCTGTCATTCTCGCACTTAACTCCGCTGCATAAGATTCAAGCAGCGCTCTCCAAACCTGGGCTTTCAAATGTTTTGGGATAAGATACTCAAAGATGTGTCCCCGGTCAGGTTCGTAAATATAATTAATGTCTTGTGCAACTTCCTCTTCAGATTTTTCCATCTGAATAGGCAATAATTGTTTATTAACTATTTTCTGACGGATGATAGAAACAAAACTGTTATATATTAAAACGATTCTATCAAAAGAATTATCCAAAAAAGCCGGAATGATAGAATCTGATATATTCAGCGCTGAACTATAATCAAGAGAAGAGAAAAGTCCAACATCGGAGTTGAATATTTTGTGATCTCTTTTCGAGAAATAATCTACAGATTTTTTACCAATACAAAATAGCTGATAATCAATCTGATTCGATGTTAACTCTTCAGCTACATATCTTTCTACTTCCTTAAATATGTTCTGATTAAATGATCCACACAAACCCCTGTCAGCAGCAATTACCACAATTGCCACATTTTTGACTTCTCTTAATTCAAAATATGGATTTGAACTTATTTCTTCCTCTGCGGGAAGATTGGAAATCATCGAAGTTATTTTATCAGAATAAGGACGAGCATTAATAACATTGGTTTGAGCCTTCCTCAACCTTGCGGCAGCAATCATTTTCATTGCTTTAGTAATTTGCTGGGTGTTTTTAACACCAATAATTCTTCTTTTTATGTCGCGTAATGTCGCCATTTAATTTCTACAAGTAATTATATGCTCTTTTTAAAGACAGTTAAGAATTCTTCAGCTACTTTTTTCAGCTTATCTTCAACTTCGTCGCTCAGGACTTTTTCTTTTTTGATCATCGAGAAAATATCGTTGTATTTAACTTCGATAAACTCAAGCACTTCTTGTTCGAATCTTTTAACATCGACAAGTTCAATATTATTCAGATAATCATTTGTGCCGAAGAAAATACTAACCACCTGTCGTTCGACGGGTACAGGTTCGTACTGACCTTGTTTTAAAAGCTCAACAAGTCTTGAACCTTTTGCCAGGGTTTTCTGAGTTGCTTTGTCAAGATCGGAACCAAACTTGGCAAACGCTTCCAATTCCCTGTATTGAGCAAGATCAAGTTTTAGTGTACCGGCAACTTTTTTCATCGCCTTTATTTGTGCATTACCGCCAACACGGGATACAGAAATACCAACATTAATTGCCGGACGAACACCTGCATTGAAGAGGTTCGATTCAAGATAAATCTGTCCATCAGTTATTGAGATAACGTTTGTTGGGATATAAGCAGAAACGTCTCCTTGCTGAGTTTCAATAATCGGCAAAGCAGTCAAGCTTCCACCGCCTTCTTCTTCACTTAATTTCGAAGCTCTCTCCAATAATCTTGAATGAAGATAGAATACATCGCCGGGATAAGCTTCACGACCTGGAGGTCTTCTTAAAAGCAACGAAAGTTCCCTGTAAGCGGCAGCTTGTTTTGAAAGGTCATCGTAAATAACAAGTGCATGCTTTCCATTATCCCTGAAATACTCACCGAGTGTGGCACCGGAATAAGGTGCGATAAACTGTAACGGTGCCGGTTCCCAGGCAGAAGCTGATACAACGGTTGTATAATTCATTGCATCCTGTTCCTGAAGTTTTGCAACGACCTGTGCAACTGTGGAACTCTTTTGTCCGACTGCAACGTAAATACAATAAACCGGTTCGATACCAAGTTTCCTTGCTTCTTCAGTATGGGTGTACTTCTGGTTGATTATTGCATCGATGGCAACTGCTGTTTTTCCGGTTTGCCTATCACCAATTATAAGTTCTCTCTGCCCTCTTCCAATTGGTATCATAGAATCAACAGCAGTTATACCTGTTTGAAGCGGTTCTTTTACAGGTTGTCTTTGAATAACGCCAAGTGCTTTTCTTTCGATCGGAAGATATTTATCAGTAGTTATCGCTCCTTTACCGTCTATAGGTAAGCCAAGTGGATTTATAACCCGTCCAAGCATATCTTCGCCAACTTGCAATGAAGCAACACGCTTTGTTCTTTTAACAGTGTCACCTTCTTTAACAAGTGAGCTGTCACCAAAGAGAACACACCCGACACTGTCTTCTTCCAGGTTAAGAACCATACCGATAACTTCATTCGGAAATTCAACCAGTTCACTGGCCATAACCTGACCAAGTCCGTACACACGTGCAATTCCATCGCCAACCTGAAGTACGGTTCCGACATCATAGATATCTGCCTGGCTTTCGAAACCGGAAAGTTGTTTTCTTAGTATCGCACTTATTTCGTCTGGTCTAACTTCTGACATAATTTTTATTCCTCAAAAATTCTTTTTTAATTAAGTGATAATCCGCCTTGAACCAATTCTTTTTTCAGCAACTCAAGCTGGTGCTTCATCGATGCATTATAGACTGTGTCGCCAACCTGTGCAACAAATCCTCCAACAAGGCTTTCATCAACTTTAAAATTCGGAATTATTTTTCTTTTTAATATACCTTCAAACTTCTCGACCAATGCTGATCCTTGTTTATCACCAACAGTAAAAGCAGTATTAATATCAAGCTCAACGATACCCAGATGTTCATTCCTTAATTCAATGAATCTCCTGGCTACATTATAGAGTACTTCTTCTCTCCTCTTCCGGATAATGAAATGAACAAAACCAAGGGTTTCCTTATCAATTTTCTTGGAGAATACTTCATCCAGAATGGATATCTTCAATTCAGGCTTGATGACGGGACTTATAATTGTCCTTTGCAGCTCACCGCTTGCATCAAAAGCACTAATGATTAGTTTAACATCTTCGTAAACCGTATCAAGAATGTTTTTCTCCAATGCAATATCCAGTAGTGATGAAGCGTACCTATTTGCAACTTTAGAGCTAACCATATCAGTTCTTGCTTATTTCGGCTAAATATTTATCAACAATCTTTTTGTTTTTTGCGGCGTCAAGATTTTCTTTAATAATCTTTTCA
>JASFSF010000070.1:0-8890 GCA_050114555.1 Ignavibacteria bacterium | reverse complement strand
TCATTATTTTCGGAAAGCCAATCAAGAGTTATTGTATCTGTATCAAATGAAAATAGAAAAAAATTTGAGAGCAAGCTAAATGAATCTCAACAATCGTTTAGCTGCCTTGGCAAAACCGGTGGGAATAGACTAAAGATTAATAATAAAATTAATTTAGATTTGGCAGAGCTTTCTGAGGTTTATTTTGCTACAATTCCTAATATTATGAGTAGTGAAAAATAAGATTCTAAATATTATAAGAAATTCGAAACCGTATTCTTATTTCAGAAAAATTCGTTTCTTTCTTCATCTGAGACCTACCTGGCATAAGTTTAAATCATTTTCATTACATTATTTCGGTGGATTATATGACCGTATCGACCGACATCATGTATTTTTACTTGGGGGCGGTCTTGCGTTTTCACTATTTGTATGTATCATACCAACAATTCTGATAATATTCTGGTTACTCGGTAAATTCTTAAACTCAGCTGAAGTTGAAATACAGATCATGACTTTAATTGACACAATCATTCCTTATGAAGCATATTCCGATTTTGTCAAAGATGTTATTTTCCAAAGAGTCAGGGAAGTTGTTGAGTTTAGAAATCTGGCGGGCTTTGTTGGAATAGTGGGATTGTTTTTTGCCGCTAGCGGATTTGCCAGCAGTTTACGTACTGTACTTAACAAGGTTTTTGGAACAGATCTCGATATGAATATATTCCTCGGGAAGTTAAGAGACTTTATAGTTATACTGATAGTTGTACTCTCATTCCTCGTTACAACAATGTCTTTACCGCTGCTGGATTTCTTCCGATCGCTGGCAACTTCTACCTCTTACCTGCAATTCTTCAACCGACCTATTTTTACCCACATAATTTCAGCCCTGATATCTTTTATACTGATGATACTTATCTTTTCATTGCTTTATAAATTTATGCCTATAATAAAAATCCGTAAAAGATCGGTACTAATCGGGGCACTTTGGGCAGCACTCATGTGGGTTGGTGCAAAACAGTTATTTGGTCTTTATCTATCCAGTTTCAAAACTTTCAGCAGGATTTATGGTGCATACGCTCTCGGAGTTGTTGTAGCTTTCTGGATTTACTATACATCTATTGTATTTATAATCGGGGCTGAAATCGGGAAGTTATTTGATGAGCGCCTTGATAAAAAGAATCAACCGGATGAGTGGATAGATATTACAAGCATTACCTAGCGGATTCGCACAATAATTAATTCTTAATCCTGAGCAAAAAATTATTTGACACAAATAAATAATTTTCCTATGTTTAATCAGATAAAATAATCCGATTAAAAATTTTAGTAAAACACCCAACTAATTAGTAGGTATAAAAATGAAAAAAATTAAAATAATTCTGGTTTTGGGATTTATTATGGCAGCACTATTTGCTCTTACAGCTTGCGGCGGAGATTCAAATGATGAAGCTGCTGATGAATTCTCAAATTATGAAAAGAAAAATGAATCAGGATTAACTGATTTCCAGTTGAAACATGGATTTGGCCCGATTAAGAAAGAGATAAAACTAAATCCTATCGATCCTGCTCTTGCAAAAGAAGGGGAGAAAATATTTGAATCGAAATGTGCAACCTGCCATAAACTGGACGAAAGATATACCGGACCAGCACAGCGTGATGTATTGCAGCGTGTTACACCTGAATTCTTTATTAATATGGTTTTAAATCCTGAAGAAAACCTGGAGAAACATCCTCACTCTAAAAAAATGTTTATGGAATATATGCAGAAAATGACAAACCAGAACGTTTCTATAAAAGATGCATTGGCATTGCTTGAGTACTTCAGAGTACTCGATGAAGAATTAACAAAAAACAAATCTAACTAAAATTAAAAGGAGAGTGCTATGAGTAAAAAATATATCAGAGCGCTTCTGATTGCTGTTGCATTCGTGGCAGCTATTGCACTTATTCATTCCGGTTGCCAGGGACAAAAAGATGTAAGAGGCGGTGTTTCCGACCAGGTATATGTTCCGCCCGGAAGTTACGATGAGTTTTATTTATTTACGTCCGGTGGTTTCAGCGGTCAGATAGGAGTGTACGGCTTACCTTCCGGAAGATTGTTCAGACAAATTCCTGTTTTCTCACAGGATGCTGAAAAATCGTACGGATATTCTGAAGAATCAAAACCGATGCTTATGACTTCATATGGATTCATTCCGTGGGATGATTCTCATCATCCGGAATTGTCACAAACTAATGGAGTGCCGGATGGCAAGTGGATATTTATAAACGCAAATAATACTCCGCGTGTTGCCAGAGTTGATCTTTCGACCTTTAAAACTGCCGAAATTATTGAAATACCAAACTCCGGTGGTAACCATGGTTCACCTTTCACTACAGAGAATACAGAATACATTGTTGCATCTACAAGATTCAGTGTTCCGATACCGAATGCTGATGTTCCTATATCTTCATACAAACAAAATTTCAAAGGTACATTAACATTTATTAAAGTGGCTGATGATGGAACGATGAGTATTGCTTTTCAAATTCTTGTTCCTGGATATGATTATGATTTAGCGCATGCAGGTAAAGGGCCATCACACGGATGGGCATTTTTTACATGCTATAATACTGAACAGGCAAATACATTACTTGAGGTAAATGCCTCCCAGAACGACAAAGATTTTATTGCGGCTGTAAACTGGAAGAAAGCAGAAGAATTTATTGCTGATGGAAATTATAAAACAATGAAGGCTACTTACTATCGTAATTATACAGATGACAAAAAACATATGGCCTTTTCTGAAAAAAATACAGAAGTAAAAGTTCTTTCTCCGGATGATTGCCCCGGTCTTATTTATTATCTCCCGACTCCTAAATCACCTCACGGTGTGGATGTAGATCCGACAGGTGAATACATTGCAGCAGGTGGAAAACTTGCAACTGTAATTCCGGTTCACTCATTCACTAAAATGCTTGCAGCAATTGAGAATGAAGAATTCGATGGTGAAGCAGGCGGAATTCCTGTTCTTAAATATGAATCTGTTATCGCTGGTGAGGTTCAGAATTGCGGACTCGGGCCACTGCACACTGAATTTGATGGAAATGGATTTGCTTACACTTCTGCATTCATCTCTTCCGAAATTGTGAAATGGGAAATTGGTACGTGGCAGGTTGTAGATAGAATTCCAACATATTACTCTATCGGTCATCTGAACATTCCTGGAGGGGACAGTAAGCAGCCCTGGGGAAAATATGTTGTCGCACTAAACAAAATCACAAAAGACAGGTACTTACCAACCGGACCGGAATTAACTCAATCTGCTCAACTAATTGACATTTCCGGTGATAAGATGAAACTATTGCTGGATTTCCCGACTGTTGGAGAACCTCATTACGCACAATCACTTCCGGCTGAGTTACTCATGAAAAATTCAGTTAAGATTTACCCGATTGAAGAGAATGAGCATCCGTTTGGAATCAAAGCTGAAAAAGACGCCAGGGTAGAAAGAGATGGAAATCTTGTGCATGTTTATATGTCGACAATAAGAACCCACTTTGCACCCGATAATATTGAAGGAATAAAAGTAGGCGATAAAGTTTACTTCCATGTTACCAACCTTGAGCAGGATTGGGATATTCCGCATGGATTTGCCGTTAAGGGTGCAAGAACTGCTGAACTCCTTATCATGCCGGGTGTTACAGAGACTATGGTGTGGGAACCGCAATTTGCTGGTATATATCCGTTCTATTGCACAGATTTCTGTTCTGCACTTCACCAGGAAATGCAGGGATATCTCAGAGTATCTCCAAGAGGTTCTAATGTTCCAATAAAATTTAGCATTGGTGAATAGGTAATATTTGTATTTTAGGGGAACGTAAGTTCCCCATTTTATTTTAGCACAACAGAGTAAGATGAAAACCAGACCGAAGACTATCGTTATCGCAGCATCACTTATTATATTATTAACGTTTGTGTTTCCATTGTGGTATATAGATCTTGAAGCTCCGCAATATCCTGAGGGGATTGGACTGGAAATCTGGATAAATAAAATAACGGGGCAGAATCCTCACGATCTCGACAACATTAATGGATTAAATCATTATATCGGTATGAAGGTGATTGAACCGGAATCCATTCCTGAATTAAAAATTATGCCTTACCTGATGGTTTTTATGATGCTGTTTGGTTTTATCGCTGGAATTACTGGTAAGAGAAGTTTTGTTTATACATGGATTATTTTATTTTTTGTAATGGCTGCCGTAGGATTGTATGATTTTTATATGTGGGAATATGATTATGGTCATAACCTGAATCCAAATGCGGCGATTAAGATTCCGGGGATGGCTTATCAACCTCCGCTAATTGGATCAAAAATGCTTCTGAATTTTAATGCGATTTCAATGCCTGATATTGCTGCATACGTTTTGGGATTTTCAGCCGTTCTTGGATATATTGCTTTGGTTATTGACAACAAATTAAAAAAGAAAGAAAATGCGTCTGTATAAAAACATATTTGGAATTGTATTGTTATCGATTTTAATTTCTTACTGTGGAAGTGATCCTGAAGCAATTCATTACGGGCAAGATGAATGTGAATTTTGCAGAATGTTGATTACAGATGATAAGTACGGTGCTGAACTCATTACTGATAAAGGCAAAATTTACAAATTCGATTCGATGGAATGCATGGTTGAATTCTCGCTGGTGAAAAATTTAATTGGAGATAAGAATAATCGGCTTCTTGTTACTAATTTTGATTCACCAGGTGAATTTATAGAGGCTAGTAATTCCTTCTATGTAAAAAACGATCAATTCAGAAGCCCTATGGGATTAAATGTTACTGCATTCAGCAATAAAGAAACAGCTGAAAATTTTATGACCACCAATGGCGGCGAATATCTTTCCTGGCTGGATGTTATAGAGCTTGTAAAACAACGCAGTAATTAGTCACATTCCTGATCAAATAATTTTAGTTAGAATTAATTTTCATGCTATCGCGTGTTAAATATGGATTAATTTTTTATTGCATCCTATCCTTCTGTTTGCCGGTAAGTTTTATTGCTAAAGAGATCAGGGTATCGGAAACAGGCGAAATCAATTCAATTAAAAAAGCTATTGAACTTTCGAATAACAATGATACGATTCTAATTGAATCAGGCACTTATGCCGAGGGGAATATTGTAGTTGGTAAAAGTATAAAAATCATAGGGAAAGATTTTCCCGTTATAGATGGGGAGGGTGAAGTCGAGATATTTACCATCACAGCTGATAGTGTTTTTATTTCAGGTCTACAAATTATGAGTGCTGGAATAAGCTACCTGGAGGAAAATGCAGGAATAAGGCTGGAAGAAGTATCAGGATGTACAATCATTAACAATAAATTTATCAATAATTTTTTTGCAATTTATCTGGCAAAATCTGCTTCATGTATTGTATCCGATAATTATATCCGGAGTGAAAAGAAGAGGGAAACGAACTCAGGTAACGGGATTCATCTCTGGTATTGTAAAAATATTACAATTGAAAATAATATTATCGATGGGCACAGAGATGGTATTTATTTTGAGTTTGTCCGCCACGGTGAAATAAATAATAACCTGAGTAAAAATAATCTTCGCTACGGATTGCATTTTATGTTTTCAGATAGTTGTTCATACGAGGAGAACACTTTCGAAAACAATGGTGCTGGAGTGGCGGTTATGTACACAAAGCAGGTTTTGATGAGGAATAATAAATTTCTTCATAACTGGGGTTCCGCGTCGTACGGAATTTTGCTTAAAGAAATAAGTGACAGTCATATAACAAGGAATGACTTCGAGGAAAATTCCACCGGGATTTACATGGAGGGCTGCAGCAGAATAGTTATTAAAAAAAATAATTTTCTAAAAAACGGTTGGGCGCTGAAACTGATGGCTAACTCAATGGATAACTCATTTACAGAAAATAATTTTATAACCAATTCATTTGACGTTGCAACAAACAGCCGATCCAGCTTTAACACGTTTGAACGAAATTATTGGTCTGCATACACCGGTTTCGATCTTGATAAGGACGGCTATGGAGATGTTCCGTTCAGACCCGTAAAAATGTTTTCGATTATGGTGCAGGAAAGACCCACATCTTTAATTCTGTTGCATAGTTTATTCATCACTATCCTGGATATCGCTGAGAGCATACTTCCGGCAATCACACCCGAAGCGCTTACCGACCCGAAACCAAGAATGAGGAAAATCATTTGATTGGAATTTCAGGATTAAAAAAGAGTTTTGGGAAAGCAGAAGTGCTCAATAATATTAGCCTCTCGATTGAGGCGGGGAAAGTAACTGCTATCGTGGGACCAAACGGTTCAGGTAAAACGACATTGATAAAAAATATACTTGGGCTGGTAAAACCTACGGAAGGATCAGTTAAAGTTGATGGAACAGATACTAACGGAAACTTCCTTTACAGGAATAAGATTGGGTACATGCCCCAGATAGCAAGGTACCCTGAAAATCTTACTGCTTCAGAATTAATTTCGCTGATTAAAGATTTACGTGAACAGGAGCTATCCGATGAGGGAGAGATGATTTCTTCTTTTAAACTTTCTGATGAAATGGATAAACCATTTAAAAGTCTTTCCGGGGGTACGAGGCAGAAAGTATCGGCTGTAATTGCTTTTTCGTTTAATCCTATGATTTTAATTCTTGATGAACCAACGGCGGGACTTGATCCGATTTCAAGTAGTTACTTTAAAGATTTGATAATCAAAGAGAAACAAAAAGGTAAAACAATTTTACTTACCTCTCATATAATGAGTGAGATACAGGAGCTTGCGGATGACATGATCTTTTTGCTAAACGGTGAAGTAAAGTTTAAAGGTACAATTAATTCTCTTCTTGAAAATACCGATGATTCCAAACTTGAAAGAGCAATTGCGGAATTGATGGGGGGAAGAGAATGAATCTTACATCGAAAATATTGAAATATGAAATTCATAACACTATAAGAAGTAAGTGGGTAATACTTTACACTCTTTTCTTTTTTCTCGTTGGTTATGCACTCTTTTCTTTTACCGGTGATGTGAACAAATCATACATCAGCCTGATGAACATTGTCATTTTTATTGTTCCGCTTGTTTCGCTCATCTTTGGATCGATATACCTTTACAACTCTCGTGAATTTATTGAAATGATGCTAAGTCAGCCAATCGACCGGAAGTCTCTTTTTTCAGGATTATACTTTGGCACAGCACTCCCGCTTTCCTCAGCTTTCGTTGTTGGTATATTGGTTCCGTACTTTTTGTTCAGCAGGGTAGAGAATCAAGTTGACGGATTAATCGTATTGCTGCTGACAGGTGTTGCACTAACATTCATCTTTACAGCCATTTCATTTCTTATATCCGTCGTACAGGATGATAAAGCAAAAGGTCTGGGCTTATCAATTCTTATCTGGTTAATTCTTGCAGTTGTTTATGATGGACTGGTACTTTTTATTGTTTATTATTTTGAAGAATACCCGCTCGAAAAAATTATGATTGCAATCAGCATAATAAACCCGATTGATCTCGGTAGGATTTTGTTTCTGATTAAATTTGATGTATCTGCCCTGATGGGTTATACAGGTGCTGTGTTCAAAGAATTTTTCGGAGGTTATTTGGGGATGGCAATTTCCTTCTTTTTTATGCTGCTGTGGATAATAATACCTTTCTATCTCAGCATAAGATATTTTAAGAGGAAGGATTTTTGAAACAAAAAGTTTATCGGGGATAAATTTACATATCATTGAACTCATCCCCCGGCCCCTTCTCTTATAAAGAGAAGGGGAGGTGAAATATTTATCTTTTTCATTTTTCAATAAGAGGGTGTTAAAATGAGTTTAAAAATAAAAGGGAAATTAGTAGAGCTTGCGAAAGTAGTTTGCAGAGACTTGCGAAAAAACTCAACTGATGCAGAAAAATTACTATGGCAAGTTGTACGTAACAGAAAGATTGAAGGGAGAAAATTTCTCAGAAAGCATCCAATCTTTCACGATATAACCGGCAAGGAAGCTTTTTTTGTGGCTGACTTTTATTGTCACGAAGAAAAATTAATAATTGAATTGGACGGCAACTACCATAAATACAGATTAAGAGAAGATTCTGTGAGGACAGAAATACTTAATTACCTAGGATTAAAAGTAATAAGATTCAAGAACAGTGATGTGATTAATGATTTGAACAATGTATTGAAAACAATTAAAAGCAGCTTCGAATAGTAACAGTATAGTGGGATGTATCGTTCGTAATAATGGTTGGTCGTGTAATGCTTAATACTAGTAAACTCATCCCCTTTCTCCTTCTCTTGTAAAGAGAAAGGGCAAGCAATTAAAAGTCCCTCTCTTTTTAAGAGAGGGATTTAGGGAGAGTTCACTGGAATAGAAATAACACCTCCTTTTTAAGCACAAGATATTTTAAGAGGAAGGATTTTTAATGATCTTCTGTTTAATAAAATTTTGTTCTTGTTGCCTTCAAACTATATCTGCTTAATACTCCATCAACCATTTCATTGAGGGATCTATAGAGTTAAAACTTTAACCAGTCCGCCACAGGTAAGTATAAATGCCTCCAGTTTTTCTTAATTTGTCTTTCTTCCGGCAATTATTTTATCAATTGCATAAGGACCTGATCCAAATAGGAAAAACACAATAAGTAAAAGCAAAACCAGCGCAGCAAGTTCAAGTGATTGTCCTACCGACATTAATCCCTGATCGAAGTGAATGAAAAATACAGCGCCT
The DNA here is from genome assembly GCA_050114555.1 of Ignavibacteria bacterium. Lineage (GTDB taxonomy): Bacteria > Bacteroidota > Ignavibacteria > Ignavibacteriales > Ignavibacteriaceae > BMS3ABIN03. Next base: position 171 of record JASFSF010000070.1, on the reverse strand, counting down.
AGCAAAATTGGAATTTGAATGAATGCTGCAAGTCTTGTAAAAAACCCTAGTGTAAGCATCGCCCCGCCAATTAAATGAACGATTGTTATGTATGAAAACCACCAGAATAAATTATCCGGCCCGGCGAGTGCGGCTATTGCCGCAGGTTTTGAGAGGAGAACTAATCCTCGT
>JASFSF010000069.1:0-8963 GCA_050114555.1 Ignavibacteria bacterium | reverse complement strand
TTATCTTTCTTTACAAGTGAATATATAATTCTATCCGCACTATTTGTGATATATTTTGCAATACACATTCTGGTTTCGTTTCAGGATTTAAAACAAATAATATCACTTTATAAAACAAGGAAGAATAAAAAAGATCGATCAACGCTCGATGAGAATGAAACAAATGGCAGAGTTTAATATATCTAATAAAAATTCTTCCCAAACCTGAAACTTCACATAACTAATTCCTGAAAACCAACGTTAGTTACGAATACACAAAACTAAATATGAATTACTGGCGAATTGTCAACAGATCAGAATATTGATTAATAATTCTTCCGGGATAAGTTTAGTCAAACAATACTCTTCAAAAATCACGGGGGTTATTTCAATACTGACATCTTATAAGATGCGGTAAAGCTACCAGCGGTAATTGAATAAAAATAAACTCCGCCGGGAAGGTTGTAGGCATCGAATGTTAATGAATAGCTCCCCGGTTCTCTTATTTCATTCAACAAAACACTTACTATTTCTCCAAGGATATTGTAAACCCTTATAGTAACAATTTGTCTTTCTGGTATAGAAAAATTAATCCTGGTTGTAGGATTAAAAGGATTTGGATAATTCTGGCTGAGGTTGTAATCATATGGCAAACCTACTTCAACAGAAACAATATCTGAATAACTGTAAGTCCCGTCATTGTCTATTTGCTTGAGTCTGTAATTATATGTGCCGGTTTCCCTTATATCGTAATCGGAATGATTATAAGCTTTGGGAGAATTTGAATTTCCGTTCCCCGGTACAAAAGCAATAGATGACCAATCAGAGACGTCATTAATAATTCTTTCAATGGTGAATCCGTAGTTTTCAATCTCGGTTTCTGTTTGCCATCTAAGTTCAACATTATTTCCGTTTAGAATTCCACCAAAGGATACTAATTCTACAGGTAATAATTCTTCCGTCCCCTCTATTTTGCCATACCAACGATCGGTATCTCTTGTATACAGCAATACTACATCGCCGGAAAAAGTTTGCTTGGTGCTTGTAACATCATTGAATAGGAAGCTGTTGTCTAAAGTTTTTGTTTGGGAAAATGAGAAGCTAGAAGTACTGGCATATTTATATACTATATCATCGTTATTTTTTATATCAGCAGTATAAAACACATAAATTTCGTTGTTTGAATCATCTAGTAATGCTATAGGTCTTGTCGCTCCGCTATTAGTAACGCTATGAACGTTCCAGGTACCACCACTCTCCCTCTCTAAAATTGCAATAGTTGTTCTGCTATCATCATAAGAAGTTTTTACAGCAGCATATATGATACCATTACTACTGACTGCAAAATTAATATGATCATCAGAAAAACTTCCGGATTGATCTGGGGATGCCGTTTCAGGACTTTGCCAGGTTGCAGGATCATCAGAGTCAATGCGATAAGAAAAATGAAAATCATCATCATGTTGGTTTGACCACAGCACGCCTATTTTATGTACTCCGAAAGTTGTAAAGGCAGTTATGGCACAAATATCATCGTGCTCAGCATCTGTTGCGAGGGTTGTGGCGAGTGTCCAAACATCGTAGTCAAACCCTTCGGAATAGCGAACATGTATGCTTGCATCATTGCTTCCGACTTTTTCATCTGAGGCTAACCAGACTTTATTGTTACTATCAACATCGATCGTGGCTAATTCAACACCGTTATCCAGGGCAATAGTTATCTCAACTCCAGGTCCTCCGGTTATAATAGAATATGAGCTCCCGGAATATTGAATTCTAACAAACTCTGCATCTTCATTGTCTTTGTCAAATAATAATATATAAGTAATATTATTTACTGCTTTTGTATCAGCTTGTACATTAGTTCTAGTGGAAAGTCTAAATAGTTCTGTCCAGGACCAACTGCTGCTATTCAAGCGCCATAAATATGCTCCGGAGGGATCGCCACCACCAGCGTCCACTGGAATTACTGCCCACCAGTAACCACCATATTTCCAAACTTTTGATTGAGCTTTTTCTTGAGTATCTGACGCAGCGTTGACAGTTCCAATAGTCTCTTCATAATTAAATTGTGCAAAAGTATTAATTGAAAACAAAAAAATGCTGAATATAAAAAACTTTAGAACGATTCTTCTCTTTTGTAAACTATCGCGATTAGCTGTATACATATTCTCCAATTAAATAACTTCAATGAATTTTCACAAATGACGTCAGTTAAAATTTTGCTGACTAATTTTATCGTTTAAAGAAAAGTAATAAATAATTCGTAAAAGAATTGTAGAAGTGAAATAGATAAATTAAAATTGATACCATCAGTTCGTCTCATTCTACAACATTTCAAACCATATTGTTCTTGCTATATCTGAGAACAGAAGTAATATCAAATACTATGATTTCCGTTCACAAATATCTGTGCTTATTTATTCGGTGAGTAAGATAGAAAAATTGTTCAGTTTCTTCAATAGATTTGAAAATAATATTCTTCAAATATTCTAAGTATTTGTAGCATATTATCTTATTGGTTTTCTGAAGATGCAGTCCGGCTTATTTTATAAGTGACATCTTGACGGATTTTGAAAATCTACCGGCAGTAAGTGTGTAAAAGTACATCCCGCTTGGCAACCCAGATGCATCAAATAATTCCGAGTAACTTCCCGGTTCTCTTATCTCGTTAACAAGTTCGCTTACCAATTCCCCCATAAGGTTATAGACTCTCAGCGTTATCTTTTGTCTTTCCGGAATTGTAAATCTAATTCTGGTGGATGGATTAAATGGATTAGGATAATTCTGGCTTAATTGAACATCTCCTTGTACTCCCATCTCTACTGTAACAACATTTGAATATTCGTAAGTACCGTCGTTATCAATTTGTTTTAACCGGTAATACGCTGTCCCATTAATATTCACATCTGAATCTGTAAAACTGTAATCCTTTGGTGAGTTTGAATTGCCGTTACCATTTACAAATCCTATGGTATACCAATCATTCGTAAGATCTAAGGATCTTTCAACATAGAAACCATAATTATTAATTTCTGTCTCTGTTCTCCAGCTGAGCTCAATTACATTACCGTTAACTAATCCATTGAAATAAGAGAGCTCAACAGGAGTCGGTTCATCCGTGTACGCAATCACTCCAACAGCAGTAGTAGTGGTTGAAGCCAGGATTACAACACCGTTATCCGTAAAATTTTGTTTTGTACTTTGAACATTATTATAACTCCCGGAAATGAGAGTATATTTGTTTGGACCAAAGTGTATGCTGCTAATGGAGGATTGTTTATAAACAATATCGGCCCCAATCTTGGAATCATCTGTATAAATTACATAAATTTTCCCGGCATTTTCATTTATAAGTACTATTGGTCTTGTCCCGGTGCCTGAATCAACAACATAAATAAAATCCCAGATCCCTGAAGTATTTCTAACCAATAATCCAATATCAGGACTGCCACTGGTAGATTTTACGGCAGCATACAATTTACCGTTGCTATGCGCTGCCAGATTGATATGATCATCAGCTATCTGCGATTTATCGCTCGCAGTTTCCAAGGTTGACCAGTTGCTTCCATTAGCACCATCTTCATGGTACATGAATTGAAAATCATAATTAGATTGATTTGACCAAAGTACACCAATTTTGTTTCCATTAAAAGCTGTTACTGCACATATATCATCATCATCACCAGTAGTAATTAATGTTTTTTCTGAACCAGAACCCCAGGATGTGTAGGGAGGATCACTCCAGCGTACAATTATATCACTGTTAGTGGCATCATAAGCAAGCCACATTCTTCCATCACTGTCAATATCAATCGTAGCTGTTTCATGTAGATTAGGTGCAATAGATGATTCGAGGTCAGTCTTAGTATAAGTTTCTGATGAATAAGTAAGTTTATATAAATCGGCAGCTGAGCCATGAACCAGTAAAACATAAGTGTCATTACCGTCAACTTTGCAATCAGCGTGTGCATTAGTGTTTGAAGCAATACGTAAAATTGGATCCCAGGTAGTATTATCCAAATGAAAAAGCCAGGTGCCATCATCACTTTCTGAATCCGTAGGCATAACACACCACCAATCACCGTTAGGTGCCATCCACACTTTAGATTGGGGCTTATCCCAGGAGGGAAATGTTATGTCAAAACTGTTTAATGCTTCAATGCGCCCAAACTGCGCAAAAATATTTATTGTGCTCAGGGAGAAGAAGAGAGTAAACAATATTAAAATAAGTCTGCTTTTAACAGGATTTGTAGTTTTGCTTATATTCATAAATTCATCAGTTTTCATTTTGGCCAGACCTAACCTACGTTATAGTCTATATCTACTATGAAAATAATTTCACTGGTCCGGTTTATATAATTTGAATTAAAAATCTAAGAAAGAATCTAAATGAACTTGATTAAAAATTTCCTAGATGTCCTCAATGTTAGAACTATAAAATAAAAATTAATTAGAAATAGGAAACAGAAAAATCCAATTAATAAGAGAATTAATGCTACATTTAGCATTGTAAAAAATATTCATAGGTAATCAACTATAATTATAATTTTATTATCATTTCCTGACACTAATAAAGGAAGAGAGCTTCATAATGAGACACACATCTGCATTAAATAAATATTCCTACGACCTTTTTCCCGGAAAACTATTAGTCAAAAACTAATAATTTGATTAAAAATGAATAATATCTCTATCTAACTCACTATTAAATTGATAATCAATAATCTTGTTTATTAATCATTTCCATAACCAGTACAAAAATCATGCTCAAATACGATTGTAAATATTTTTCAGGTGAAAAACCTTGCAAATTTCACAAGGAATTTCAGATAAAATGTGATTCTTGTAATTACTATCAACCAATCAGGTTCAAAATATTAATAATCAAATTGGATGCTATAGGTGATGTATTAAGGACAACATCAATTCTCCCAGCATTAAAATTAAAGTATCCCGATTCACATATCACTTGGTGTACAAAAAACAATGCAAAAAAATTGTTTGAAGGTAATGAGCTAGTGGATGATGTAATAACCATTGAAGATGATGTAAAAATCAGATTATCTGCTGAAGAATATGATATTGTTCTCAGTCTTGATTCATCAAAATTGAGTTCATCCATTGCAGCTATTAGTAAAGGTAAAGAAAAAAGAGGTTTTGTTTTGAATAAAAACGGTTCGGTGATACCAACGTCAAAAGAAGCTGAATATTGGTTATCTATGAGCGCTTTCGATGATATCAAAAAGAAAAACAAAAAGACATACCAGGAAATAATCTATAATGTGGCAGGATTAGAAGGCAAAATTGCTCGACCGATCTTAATAATTCCGGATGGATTAACGGAGTTAAAAGAAAATCAATTAATTAAAAATGGGTTTAAACCGGGAATTAAAACCGTAGGGATGAATGTAGGAGTTGGTAATAAATGGCCCAATAAGGGATGGGCAAAAAAAAATTGGATAGAGTTTTTAACTCTGCTAATCGATAAGAAGTTAAATATTCTTCTTTTAGGCGGGCCGGATGAACAAATTTTTATGGATGAACTTTCAGGTCGATTTGAATTTATTATTAATACAGGATTTGATAACAATATTAAAGAGTTTACTGCTTTAGTAAATCTTTGTGATGTTGTTATTACAGCCGATACGTTTGCCCTGCATGTTGCTTCGGCAATGAATAAAAGAATCATTGCTATGTTTGGACCTACTTCAATGGCTGAAGTTGATTTATATGAGGATGGGATTAAACTTCACTCCGGTGATGAATGTAAGTGTTATTACAATAAAGTGTGTACGGAAAAAATTTCCTGTATGGAACAAATCAGCGCTGAAAAAGTATATTCTGCACTAATATCATTAATACAGCAAAAGTAAGTTGTTGATAGTTTGAAAATTATTTCAAAAGAATCATCTTCTTTGTTTCAGTGAATGAACCGGCTGTCAATTGATAAAAGTAGATACCACCGGGCAGATTTTCAGTATCAAATTTTATTTCATAAGTTCCGGGAGATTTTTCTTCATTAACTAATCTGGTTACTTTTTTACCTAATGCATCATAGACCGTTAGTGTTGTATATCGCGGTTCGGAAATTGTAAATTTAATTTTGGTCTCAGGGTTGAACGGATTGGGATAATTTTGATTCAGGGAAAAATTATACGGAGAACTTGTATCAACAGTAAGTATATCCGAATATTCAAAAGCACCATCATTATCTATTTGTTTTAACCTATAATAATATGTTCCGTGTAACTTGATACCAAAATCATTAAAATTGTAATTCTTTGGTGAGTTAGAATTGCCGTATCCTTCTACGAAACCTATTGCCAGCCAATTTAAATCTTCTTTAGTGCGCTCAATGTTAAAGCCATAATTGTTAACTTCTGTTTCGGTTCTCCAGTTTAAGTCGATATGGTTTTTATTCAATACACCGGTGAAAGATACCAGTTCAACCGGACTCGAATTATTTGTGAATAGAAACGTGGCGTATACCGGTAAATGATCAGAAGCCTCTCTTGCTTCCAGGGTGCTGGCCTCTTGGTCGTAGTCATTTGGACTTCCATAAACAGTATAGGAGTTGGAATTATATTGGATACCGTAAGTATTATCCTGTACATTACCTGAAATTAAAATATTATCAAACTTTTTAGTCAAGTTCAACGATCTCCAAGTTAGATAAGGATAAAAATCTGTTTGATCCCAGGTCCCAGTAGATATATCACCGGGATTACTTGGATCATAAAAATAACTGCCATTTGAAACAAGTATATTTTGGTAAGCACCTTCGGTTGGATCCTGAATATTAAAATCTCCCAGAACAATAAAATTCTCAGATGTGGTAGATGGAGCATGATCTGAAATATAGTCCGTTAAATATGAAATTTGTATAGCTCTCTTTGTTGAAGAACCCCCGCCACCATCTGCTCTTAAATGTACTGAATAGATTACTATTGTATTTCCACCGTTTTCTGTAATTGTAAATCTATTAATGTCACGGTCCGGATCAGTCTCAGCTACATCAAGATAGGAGGGAATAATAGTGTTGCTAAAGGTACCATCGATAAATTTAGAGGTTTTATAATATAAACAATTGCTATTGGAGCTTACACTAATATTATTAGGTGTGAAATCTCCTTTTGAATATGCACTACCGAGCACGTTATTTAAAAAGTCATCAGTATTATTGTTATTAATTTCTATAGCAACGATAATATCAGGATTGATATCGCTAATAACACTTTGTAAAGATGGTTTTCTGGTATTCCAATTAGCGCCGGCATCACTAGTGTTATAAGTCATTATTTTTATGGGTGTTTGGCTTAAACCGGGGAATTGAAAAAGTATCAATAATATTAGAGTCGTATATCTTAGTTTTAACATCGTCATCTTATTAATTCAAGAATATAATCCTTTTGTTTTAATTTAACATAAAGTCATATAAAATTAAATAATACCGCAATATAATTTGGAAGGGTTATATATACGGGGAAAGGTGTTCCGTAGTATGAAATTGTTCTTCTGAACTATAATCTGACATTGTATTGTGTAATCATAGTCCAAATCAACAGTTTCAAAGCCTCAAGTGTTAGCTCTATTTGATCTATCGGAATGCCGAATAATTCAAACCGTAAGACGAGCCAACAATAAAAAATCGGCACATAACCAGTTAAGTTTTTGTTAACAAATTTTGGCGTGTAATAATATTGTGATTATCGAAGTATAGGGAGTCTAATGATGTGCAAATAATTTAGAAGAATTTTAATAAAAATTAAACTTCCATTTTAATTTCTATTCGGGTTGTAAGCAATGTTTTAATCTTAATTATGAAATTTATTTTATAAGAACCATCTTTTTATTAACTGTATACTTGTGTGTTCTTAAGCTAAAAATATAAGTGCCACCAGGAAGATCTGAAGCATTAAAAATTTCGAAATAGCTTCCTGCATCCCTCTGCTCGTTCACTAATTCTTTAACTATTTCACCAAGTACATTATAAACTTTTAAACTAACCTGTTGCATTTCCGAAATAGTAAAATCTACTCTTGTTTCCGGATTGAATGGATTTGGATAGTTTTGACTTAAGTAGAAATTATTAGGTGCACCAATTTGAACATTAACAACATCGGAATATTCATAGGATCCATCATTATCTGTTTGTTTTAAACGGTACGAATATATCCCCGATAATTCTATATCGTGATCACTAAATCTGTAATGCTTGGGAGAGTTTGAATTACCGTGTCCTTCAACAAAACCAATCATCGACCAATTTGAATTATCCTTGGTTCGTTCTATATAAAATCCAAAGTTGTTTATTTCAGTTTCCGTCCTCCAGTTTAACAATACTTTATCTTCAATTAAAGCCGCATTGAATAGAGACAATTCCACAGGCAAAGCGGAAGTATTTACTATAGTTCCATGCCACCAGGCCGGACCGCCAAGATCAGAATGGTCTAGGTTGTACAAAATTAATACATCATCTTCGAAACTTTGTTTGGTGCTTGAAAGATCCTGAAAGTTATCGCTGTCATCAATAATACTAGCAGTTGATGGAAAAGAGATTGTATTTAGAGAAGAACTTTTATACAAAACATCACCCTGTCCCGTGGGGTGATAAATGACATAAATCTTATTTTCAGATTCATTCAGCAATGCGATCGGCCTGGTACCGCTCTGATTTTGTACAGAATAGAAACTCCAGTTGCCTGAATTCGGATTTCTTTCCAATAGTGCTAGCTGGGGTTGATTTGCCCCGCTGAAAGTGGTTTTTACTGCTGCATAAATAGTCCCGTTGCTGTGAACAGCAAGATTGATATGATCATCGGCAACGTTATTACCGTCTGCTGCGGTCTCAAGCGGTTCCCAGTCAGTAGCGTCAGTATTACTGTCCATGTGATATCTAAACTGAAATTCATCTTCTGCCTGATTTGACCAAAGCACACCAATTTTGTTGTCGTCGAAAGCTGTAACAGCACAGATATCAT
>JASFSF010000068.1:0-8978 GCA_050114555.1 Ignavibacteria bacterium | reverse complement strand
TTTTTTAAAATCCATCCAATTTGTTCATCATTTTACTTGAAAATAATTGCTCCTTTTTTCTACGTAGTCGATTTTCTTCAAAATAACCGCCTGCCAAACGAAGCTCTCCTTCACTTTGTTTCGGAGAATAACCTACTTCGCCAAGGCTTCGTAGGTTAAAATTCGTTTCTTTAGTACCGCTTTACCTGATCCTGTCTTAAAATATTTTTCCAGTTTACGAGCTTTCATTTCGTTTTCAACAGCTATATATGCAGCGAGTTTCAGCGGAAGGTATGGTTTTGTGGATTTAACTTCTCCAGAATTATGTTCTTTTAATCTTCTCTCTATATTATTTGTAGAACCTACATATAGGAAGTTTTTAGCAAGACTTTTCAAAATATATACATACCACATTAAGATGCGTTACCCTCAATTTATTAAAAGTTTGACCTACCAGACAAAACTCTCGCTCACTTTATTTCGGAGAGTAAACTTCAATGTAGTCTGGCCTGACAGACGAAGCTACCCCTGTTTAAGCCTCCGTAGCGTAGTATAGGCCTGCCAAACGAAGCTTCCACTCTTTTGGTAGCAAGAAGCGAAGTTTGGCGGAGAGAGTGGGATTCGAACCCACGGTACCCGTGAAGGTACACACGCTTTCCAGGCGTGCCAGTTCAGCCACTCCTGCATCTCTCCGGGGATGGGTTGCAAATATACTTATTTGGGCTATCTTAGCCAATAAATGCAGCTTTATTCATTCATAATCCGGGTATGAATTAACTATTTTTAATCAGGAGTGCAAATGCTATTTTATAATTTATAATTAAATACTTTTTTAGAATTGAAAGTGAATCTACGCTCCATATATTTCATTGTTATTGCCGGCAGCCTGATCGGTTTAACATATAATTTCATAAATCCGGATGGCATACCTCTCATCAAAGAAGAACGAAAACTGATCATCAAAAGTGATTCAATGGAAATTGTGTCCGATGATAAAATCATCGGCGATTCACGGCTGAATCCGAAGGATGAGATGAAAGAGGCAATGGCGATTACACTAAACCAGGCGTATGAGCTGTACAAAGAAAATGCAATTTTTATTGATGCGCGTGATTTGGTTGAGTTTGAAATCGGGCGAATTAAAAACTCGGTATCACTGCCATATACGGAGTTTGATAAATACAAATCGGTTCTTGATACCATATCTTTTGAAACTCCGGTTGTCGCCTATTGCGATGGCAAGGAGTGCGATTTAAGTATTCTCCTTGGAGATAAACTTTTTGAAATGGGTTATAAAGAAGTCTATATATTTTACGGCGGCTGGGTGGACTGGCAGATGGCAAACTACCCGATAGAATATGATGAGTAAGCAGCAATGTTATCTATAAAAAATAAATACCTGCTCTTTGTTATTAGAATAATTATTGCTTTTGTATTTATTCTTGCCGGTATTGAAAAGATTTCTGATCCGGAAACGTTTTCCGTATCAATTCAGAACTACAAAATATTGCCGCTGATATTAATTAACATAACTGCAATTATACTTCCCTGGATAGAACTTATAACCGGTATACTGTTATTGCTTGGAATACTTGTTAAAGAAAACTCATATCTAATTTCAACTATGCTTGTAATTTTTATTTTAGCTATTGGAATTAGTCTGGCAAGGGGACTTAACATTGATTGCGGATGTTTTGGAACCAGACTTGGTGCAGAAATAGGTTTATTTAAACTGGGTGAAAACGTAATTTTATTAATAATGAGTATTATCCTGATAAGTTCAGGTTCTGAGTTTTTATTTCTGCCTCAACAAAATAAAGAAAAGGAAAACTAGCTAATTTCTTCACTGATTCTCAATTCTTTTTAATAATTAAAGAGGAAAATGTTTTGGGAAAAAGTTAATGATTCTGGATTTTATTATACAGGTGGAAAGAAGAAAAGTCTTTAATAACAGCATTTTGGTAAGCTGTCCACCCAACACTACAATGTAGTATTTGTTAATAGCATTTTAAGTAAAAACTGTCCTTACATGTAACACTGTACAAAATGCCAAGACGTAAACGCAAACTTAATAACTACAAGATTACCGCAAGCAACAACGAAATTAGCTTGACCCATTGGTTATACCACTTTCTTCATCTTTACTAGAATCAAAATATTTATACCAAAATTCAATTGGATCAAAATCATCGCTTTCTAGTTTAAAATGTTTATCAATTGCCAAAAAAGATTTAAGCAGATATTTAGCAGAATTAATCAATACTTCTGGTTGAGGTGGAATATCTGGATCAAACGGTAATCTAAGATATTTGTGCAATGAATTCTCTGAAAAACGCACATTGAATTTCCCAATATGATTCCACATACTATGTGCACAAGAACTGAAAGGAGAGTAAGCAAAACGATATAAATTCCGGCATCCAGCTTCTTCAGCTATTTCACGTGTAGAATAACCAGACCAACTTCCAACATCAACAGTTGTCAGAAATGAGTAGCGTTGATCACTTAACCATGATTTCTTTGCATCCAACATAATATCAAGAAGTGGTTTATCATTTTCAATATCATTTTCATCCTTTAAATGTTCAATTTGCAACTTCTCTTGACCAAGACCATATTCAATAAACTTTTTTGAAATTGTATGAGGATCAGTTAAAATCCACGCTAAAGTAATATGAACATCTATCATGGCTCTTAACAAAATTGGTCCGATATGAAAATCCCAGTTTTCCGGATTTCTAGCAATTCGTTTTGCTAAAGTAGCTTGACGTGCTAGAATTGCACCTAATACTTCAATAACCTGATGCTCATATAAATCTTTTGGTAATTCATTCCATCTTTTAATAATTGCTTGATCTACATATTTTTCATATTTAACAATTTGGTGATAAAATTCATCATCACCTTCATACACAAATTCGTTGTCAGTTAATTCTTTAATTTCTAATTTTTCTAGATTCAGTCCATTATTCCAAAAGTACTTGGCCCAGTCCTTTGTAATAGTCTGTTCAATATGTCCATAATGCCCATTTACAAATGCACGAGTAGAACTTGCTGCTTTCTTAGCTTTATCTGATTCATAATCCTCAACAATTGCATTGTAATCAGGCAATTCAATATGCGAAGCGAAATGAAGTTTTCCGGCTCTCATTTTTGAGTATGGAACTATGGTCTGGATAATCGTAGCTGATTTTGTCCTACGATTAAAGTACTTGGCTAATATTTCTTTAAATTCAACTATCGCATTCATTCTATCAAACTTATAATCTGGGTCTTTCAAAAATGATAACGGATTATTTTGGTTGTATATATTAATAAAATTCTGTAATGATCGTGAAATGCCGGTGTAATACTCTTTTCCCTTGAGATTATTAATTAATTGGTCAGTTTCATCTTTAGAGAGAAAGCTAAACGAGGAAATAAATGCAAAGTCCAATGGTTTGTCAGATTTTGATATTTCTATCGCAGTTGATATTAAATATGAACTATATTCAATACCATTTCTTAAACCTAGGTTCTCTATTAATACACCCAACCAAATAAGTTCAGGCAATAAATCTTCGATCCAAGTTAATTCAGAAAGATTTATTAAATGTTTGGCAGGCGGGATAAATTTATTTCCGATTTTTTTATGCCCATCTAATATCTTTTTTGGTTTACCCATAATTATTTTTTCAAATGGTATAACGGTGTAGTGCTTAAGCCGAAGCCCAGAACAATAATGCCGAAATGAAAAGCTACTGCCAATAATTTTAACAAATTTATTTATTAGAACAACATTTCATGAAATGCTTATTTTTTTAACAATTTGATGATAGACAAAGTCGCAATTACCATCCCTAAGAGTGTTAGTCCGATATTTTCTTCAGCAAAAGTAACTATATCCGGATTTTTTATTAAAAATGAAAATAGAATAATAAGCATTCCAATAACGAATCCAGTTTTTGCTTTATCTCTTCTTGGATCATCTTTTGACCACAACAAAAGAAACAATATACACGCAACAGCAAGTGCTATACCTGCAATCGTTGGTAAGAATTCATTACTTGTATACATATCATGTTCAGTTTTTTTTACTAGTCTTACTAGATATATGATATATGATGCAAAGAACCAGAAACAAAATTATTTATTTGAATGCAAACAATGTACGGATTTTCTATTCTTGTATATTTCAATCAAATCATTAACAAATTTAATTTATAATACTAAGTTACCATCTATGCTTACTTTTTCACCAAACCTTTTAACTAGAAAAATACTACACTAGAAATGTGGTCGGGTGTAAAAGCTGGTTAACCATCTTTATTCAATAATTTCCCAATTTCAAATAAATATTTCATACTTTCTTCAAACTTTTGAACATCCAATCCAGATTTTTTAAATGCTTCATCGATGATTGTGTTTAATTGATTATCATCAGTTTTGTATCCAATTACACCGGTTGTTTTTGACATGTATAATTTCATCAATTCAGTAAATTGAAAAGTTTCAGCTAGTAATCGTGCTTTGTTCTGAATACTTTTTTGATCATAGGGATTGATTTTAAGGGCCTCATCGCAAGCAATCATTCCATTCTCAAAATCATTAAGCTGAGCATAATTATATTGTAGATTGTTCCAAGCTATCATTAAATATGGATCTTCTTCAACCGCTTTTTTAAGTAATATAGTTGCAAAAGAACTTTTACCAAATCTCTCAATAAACTGATAAGCTAAATTATTATACGTAGCAGGATTTATAGGGAATATTTTTTCAACCTCACATAGCCATTCAAAAGCATCCTCTTCTTTTCTTAATTCAACAAGGCAATAAAATTTAGTAAGGGCCGATTCGTATTCTAAAAGTCCCTCGGAATTTATCTCATTTATTATCTCAATCGATTCATTATATTTAAGTGATTTATATAAAATGAAGGCATTAAGTCTTTTATATACTGGATTTTTTTCTGAGATAGCACCAAATAATTCTTGAGCAATATCATATTTACCGTTCATTAAATTTGCGGATATTAAATTTGTTATTGTGTTGTCATTCTTTGTAAGAGAATATGCTTTTTCCGCCCAGAGTAATGATTCTTCCGCATTATCTAATCTGATAAAAGAGGCAGTGATTTGGGTTATAACATTTTCCTTTTCAGGTTGGAGTTCTAAGGACTTTTTATAATAATCAATCGCTTTTGTATAATTGCCAAGCTTAAAATAGGATTGACCAAGGTTATAGTATGCTGAATCAGAAGTTGGATTATGTTCAATAGCTTTACGGTAACTGAATATTGAACTTTCATATAGACCCATAGAGTCAAGAATTAGTCCGCGATTATTGTGCGCCATCCAATTTTTAGAATCTTTATTTAAAACTAGCTCTAGCAATGCTAGCGCACCCTTAAAATTACCATTTTCCTCAACGAGCAAAGTTGAAAGAGCAATAAGTTGATCAATTGAAAGTTCAGAAATGTCTGGTTGTTTTGATAACCGGATGAGTTCATCAATTGTAAAATAACGGTAGATCGATTTGGGAGAACTTGCGGGTAACTTAATAAAATCTTTTTCTTTGTTCCCAATGGATTTTAACTCTTTACTATACGATCTAGCAATATCGTCTTTCAAGTCTTCCTTAATTTTTGAGAATAAATTTGTTGGATCAAAAAAAGAACCAGGATTATACTTATAAATTTCCTTTTTAATAAAATCTGATAGATTTGAATCAACATCATCAACATTCTTTAAATAAATTATAAATTTCTTATCATTGGCTAAAGCCGTGTTATATTCTTCCAAAACGGCATCTCTCAATTCTTTACAAAAAAGAAATATAATAAGATCAGAGTTAATTACTTCTTCAACATAAGCTTTTTGTATAGTTCTTGATGAAGCGTGATCTTCTATAGCAAATAAATCGTAAAATTCAGATAATATTAGATCCTCTTGAAAACCAAATCTTAGAAGTATTCTTTCTTGATCTAGTTCACCATTCATAGCTGAGCTTAAAAACACATTAAATTTTTTCATAATATTTTTGCGTGATAATGATTCGTATATTTTTAAGAATGTTATTAAGCTAATTCTATATCAAACCTGCCCACCTTTAATCAGATTTTTCCCCGCCCGAAATAGTATATCCTGCCAGAGGCAGGCAAGGGGGAAGTCCGCCCAGCGTAGCAAATATAAAATAGTATTAATTGGGCTTATTCTCAATGTTTATTCTTAATTAAATAATGTTAGGATAAAATTAAGGTATCAGTCTGAGGCAAGAGCAGGAATCTTATTCGAATCAGCAGATTCCCGTGTGCACGGGAATGACAAGATTATTGGGATGAAAAATAAATTAAATTAATAAGGAAATATTATCTACCAATCCCCTTATCAGCAATATCGGTTCTGTAGTAGATATTTTTAAAATGTATTTTCTCAAGTGACTGGTAAGCTTTCTTTTTTGCTTCAGCAAGATTATTTTCCTTTAAAACTGAAGTAACTCCCAGCACACGCCCTCCGTTTGTAAGAATTTTACCACCAACTTCATTTGTTCCGGCATGATAAACAATTGTATTCTCAGGTATATCATCTAATCCGGAAATTTCAAATCCTTTTTCATAAGATTCAGGATAACCTGAGGAAGCTGCAACAACACAAACGGAAGAACCTCCGTTGTATCGTACCGCATCTTTTGCCAGTTCACCCTTAGCTGCTGTGTACAACAGTTTTAAAAAATCTCCTTCAAGCAGCGCAAGCACCGCCTGTGTTTCAGGATCGCCAAACCTGCAATTGAATTCAATCACCTTTGGTCCTTTATCTGTTAAAATTAAACCTGCATACAAACAACCGATAAACTTTATACCTTCTTCATTCATTGTACGGATTGTTGGTGCAATAATCTTAACTACTATCTTTTCCATCAACTCGTTTGTAACTATCGGTGCCGGAGCGTATGCACCCATTCCGCCTGTATTTTTTCCAGTATCACCATCCCCTGCTCTTTTATGATCCTGCGAAGCCGGCAGGCAAACAAAATTGTTACCATCGGAAATCGCAAACACAGATACTTCTTCACCATCAAGCATTTCTTCAATTAATATTTTTTCACCCGATTCCCCGAACATCTTATCTATAAAAAATGATTTTAAAGTTTGATGTGCCTCAATTGCATTATTACAGATTATTACTCCTTTGCCTGCTGCAAGTCCATCCGCTTTTATTACACAGGGGTACTTTTTTTGAGTTAAATATGTCCTGGCAGCTTCGTACATCCTTGAATTAAACTCGATATAATTTGCGGTGGGGACTCCGGCGATCTTCATTATACTTTTAGCAAAGGATTTTTCAGCTTCAATTTTTGCAGCAGCGGCATTTGGGCCAAAAACGGTAAAACCGTTTTCTCTCAGGATATCTGCGAGACCGTCAACGAGAGGCTGCTCAGGTCCGATAACAACTAGTGTAATTTTTTTTACTTTACAAAATTTTACTATTTCGGGATGACTGTTAGGATCCAGTTGTACATTAATTCCCGGGGAAGCAGTGCCCGGATTGCCGGGGATTATGTAGAGCTTATCGAGATGATCACTTTCATGTATTTTGTATGCGAGGGCGTGTTCCCTTCCCCCTGATCCTATAACGGCAACATTCATCTGACTACTGCCTTTACAAGAAACTGAAATTCTTTTACCAATTGTTCGGTCAGATAATCTCTTCTAAGATTTGTAAGAAATTCATCATCTACTTTCGGGAAGTTATCGTTCCTGTAATCTTCATAGACCTGCAGGATGGTCTTTTTTATTTCATTGATATCATCCGGTTTGCAAATGTAAGAAGCCGGATACTCCTCCAAAATTATTTTTGCTGCGCCATCAGGTACAAAACCGATTATTGGTTTTTTTGCTCCAATATATTCATAGATTTTTCCCGGAACGACAGATTCAATCCTCTTCCGGTTATTAACCATCATCCAGAAAACATCTGAGTTCCTCAACCTTGCCGCAGCATCATGATGAGATACAAATCCGTGATTGAAAACAAATTCCCGCAAATTCAATTTCTCAATAAGATTTTCATTTTCTTTTCTTAAAAAACCTATAAAGTGCAGTTCAATATTCTTAGCAATCTCAGGATGTTCTATACTGATCTCTTTAAATGCTTTTAGAAAATATTTCGGTGTATTATAAATTTGAAATATTCCGGAATAAGTCAATCTCATCCGTTCGTTGTGCTTTGGCCAGACAGTTACGTTTTTAAATTCCTCCGGATCGAATCCATTTGTAATAATTACAACATCTTTAAATGTTAAGAACTGGTATTTATTAAGAAGGTTCTCTTTTATTTTCCTGTTTGCAGCAATTATTTTATCCGCTGATTTTAACGCATTGTACTCCATTTTTTTGTTCAGGTACTTATTAAGCGGTGTAGGATAAAAAGCAAAATAACTTTCAGACCACAAATCACCGTAGTCAATAACCAGCGGGAGATTATATTTGTGTTTTAGCTTACTGAAAATGTGAACCGATGAGAATGGCGGTCCGATTATATAAACAGCATTAAATTTTTCTTTCTTAAGAAGATCTTCAACTAAATCAAAAGCTCGCTTTGCCCACGTAATTTTTGTATCTGGAATGAAAAATGTTTGTCCAAGTCTGTTTATGCACTTGCGGTAAAACTCCCGTGATAATCTCCTTGATTTTTTATAAGCGCCATTACCGTTGTTGGAAGATGGCTCTGTCCTGATAACTCTTACATCAGAATCCTTAAGTTCTTTTGCAAGCTGCTCATCTATTGCATAGTATGAGGGATCTCCCGTAGTAATGACTGTTGGCTCCCAATTATATTTTTTCATGTACTGAACAAATTTGAAAGGTCGCTGAATCCCGCTCATGCCCATCGGTGGGAAATAGTATGCGATTACCAGAACTTTGAACATCTAATACTCTACCCTGTTTATGTTAAATATCATGAACGATAATTAGGTGCTTCTTTGGTGATGATTACATCGTGCGGATGACTTTCTTTTAA
>JASFSF010000067.1:0-9014 GCA_050114555.1 Ignavibacteria bacterium | reverse complement strand
GAGGTATACCAGGTTTTATTAAATCTTTGTGTAAATGCAAAAGAGGCTGCCAACGAAAAGGGAACACTAACTTTATCTGCCAAAAATGTATCAATCACCAAGAAGGATGTGATTAAATACCCGCTGCTCAAAGAAGGGAAATATGTGCTGTTTACCGTAAGTGATGACGGGGTGGGAATAGAAGAAGAAAACCTTCGAAAAATATTTGACCCATATTTTTCCACAAAGAACAAAGAGACTGTTTCCGGATTGGGTTTGTATGTTTCATACGGAATAATAAAAGCACACCAGGGAATGATAGACGTTTCGAGCACGATTGGAGAAGGTACAACATTCGAAGTATATATCCCGGCATATGAACCACAAAAGGAGAAGAAACCGGCATCTCCCGATAAGATTATTCTTCTTGCTGATGATGAAGAGATGTTAAGTGATTTGCTTGCCGAACTTCTTGAATCCAATGATTACAACGTAATCAAAGTATCTTCGGGAAAAGAAGTTCTCACGGTATTAACTGAGGAAATAAAAGTAGATCTTCTCATAATAGATTACAATATGCCCGAAATGAACGGGCTTGAAACTATTGAGCAGATAAGAAAGTTAAATTTTAATATGCCGGTTATTCTGTCATCAGGAATGGTTGAATTTAACAATGATATCGACCTGGATAAATATAACATTGCAAGCCGTGTTCAGAAACCTTATGAGTTTGAAGAAATGCTTGAGACAATTCAGGGAATTATTTAGACTCCGACTCTTCCCCTACTTTAATCATTTTGATATTTTGAGTGTAATCGGATAGCACAGGTTCTTTTATTGTGTTCAACTGATCGAGGACATCTGTAATTTCCTTTACAGCCACATCAATATATTTCAGTTTGCTTAATATTGTTTCCTTATCTATCTCATCCTTGTTCAACTCTCTTTTAACTGCGGCAGATGATAAGCTCAGTAACGTAAGCGGTTGTTTTATTTTATGATTTGCCGTAACAACAGTCGCAAAAAACGTGTTGCGCTTTTCTATATCAACCAACACTTTGTTTGCTTCCGAGAGTTTAAGGGCTGATTTCACTCTTGCCAGCAACTCAATTTTGTTAAATGGTTTTTTTATGTAATCAAACGCCCCTGCATCAAGCCCTTCTTTTATATCTTCAGCGCCTGTTTTTGCCGTTACAAGAATGATTGGTATGGAAGAAGTCTTTTCCTGTCCTATAAGTGTTTTACATACATCAAATCCATTTATATCAGGCATCATTACATCAAGTAAAATTAAATCGGGTGATATGGATTTAGCTTTTTCTATTCCGCTTTTTCCATCATAAGCCGTTATAACTTCATATCCTTCGTGTTCAAGCCTGTCCTGCAGCATATACACGTTTTCTGGTAAATCGTCTATTACGAGAATTTTTTTCATATCTTAACATCAACTTTTGTTAAATAAGGAATTATTTTTTCAGTAATTGTTTTCGCCTTTACAGGCTTGGCTATATAGCCGGTAAAGCCATGTTTAATTACAATATCTTTATCATTCAACATTGCTTTTGCAGTTACAGCAAAAACGGGAATATGTTTCCGGTTTTCGTTTAACCTTATCTGCTTTATAGTTTCAAATCCATCCATTTCGGGCATCATAATATCGAGCAATATTAAATCGGGAGTAAACTCTTCTAATGCATCAAGGCATTCTATCCCGTTTTTTGCAAGAGTTGTTTTACAATAGCAGTCTCCAACAATTTCATTTAACGTAAATCTTGTATCCTCATCATCGTCAACTATTAATACATGACCCATAATTTTTTTCGAATCATCATCCGGCTGATCGTATTTTTCCTCACCAGAGCAAGTTTGATTGTCAGTTCTTGTATCAGGATAACTTTGAAGACCGATTTCTTCATGCTGTTGAATCCGGTCACGAACGACTTTCAACACATCCATAGGATGACCATTTGATTTTACAGCAATATCCTCTACAATATGAGTCAGCGATTCTCTTTCCTCACCAGTTAAGTCTTTTGCCGTGCTAATAATTATTGGAATATGTTTGGTCTTAAGATCTGACTTTAATTTATAAGATAAAGTAATTCCATCGACTTTAGGCATCATTATATCTAAAATGATAAGGTCCGGTTGAGCTTCGGCAATTGTATTGAACGCGAACTCGCTATCCTTTACATATTCGATAGAAATGTTCTCAGCTTTAAATTCATCTTTAAATTTTTCGAATTCCAGTTCGTCATCATCTACTATAATAATTTTCTGAACTTGTTTTTTTGCCAATCCCTCAAGTCTGGATAAAGCAGAGAGTAAGTTGTCGGCTGAAATCGGCTTAATAAAATATTCAAATACATTCATACCAAAGCCAACCTGTTTATCACCATTGATTGAGATTACAATTACAGGTATATCTTTTGTTGCCGGGTTTTCTTTCAGCTCTTCTAAAACACTCCATCCATCCTGTCCGGGCATCATAATATCAAGAGTGATTGCAAATGGCTGGATATCAATTGCTGTTTGAATACCCTTTTTCCCATTCTCAGCAAAGATTACATCATATCCTTTTGAGTTCAGATACTGTCCAATTGTATAACGAACTTCCTCATCGTCATCGATTACGAGGATTGGATGTTTTCTGTTTTGAATAAGCTTTTCTACATTTACAATTTCCGAAACCGTATCTGAATCTTTAAACCTTAACGGAGTTTTAAATGTAAAGGTTGAGCCAACTCCAGGTTTGCTTGTAATGGTAAGATCACCCCCGAGCAGATCGGCTATTTTTTTACAAATAGACAATCCCAATCCTGTTCCTCCATATTTTCTTGCCGATGATCCGTCGGCCTGGCGAAATTCTTCAAAGACGAATTTCTGATCTTCCTCTGAAATTCCAATACCTGTATCGGTTACATCAAAGATCAATTCATTTTCATTTCCATTAAGACTTAATATTATTTCGCCCTGTTCAGTAAACTTAACAGCATTGCCTAAAAGGTTAATTAAAACCTGAACCAGCCTGCCTTTATCAGTCTTAATCATGATTTTGGTGTTAATCTTGCGTTCAATTTTAAAATCAATATTCTTCTTATCGGCAAGCGGTGTTATAGAACTTGATACTTCATCAATAATTTCTTCCAGTAGAAAATCTTCTGCCCTGATTTCCATTTTACCGGCTTCAATCTTAGAAAGATCAAGTATATCATTTATTAAGGTCATAAGCCTGCGCCCGCTTTTTAACACAACTTCTAACCGCTCGCGGTTCTTTTCCGACATATCATTTTTTTCAAGAATTAACTCAGTCAAACCCAGAATTGAATTCATTGGCGTGCGAAGTTCGTGTGACATACTTGCCAAGAACTGTGATTTGAGTTGTGTTGATTCAACTGCTTTTTCTCTCTGAATTTCAAGCTCTTTTGCTTGCTTTTTCAGTTCCTGGTGAAGAGTTACGAGTGCATCATTCTGTTTTTTAATCTGTTCATTCTGCTTCTGATAATCGTCATTCAGCTTCCTGAGTTCCTGCACAAAATTTTCAAGCTGCACAAACGCTTTTGCATTTGTTAAGCCAATGGCAAGTTGATCTTTTATTTTTCTTAGATAATCTATTGCTTCAGCATTCGGCTTATCTGTTGATCCCAATTGAAGGACAGATATTATTTTATTGTTGTAAATAACAGGAACCAGTAATAAATGCTTTAGTCTGAAATCTACCAGTCCGGCAGAAACAACGGGTAATTCATTTTCAGAAGTTATTTCAATCATCTCTTGGTTTTCAAGCAAACGATTGAAGAATCCAAACTCTTCCTTCTTTACACTAGTTGCATTATCAAAACCGTAGGAGCTTAAAAGTTTAAGCTCGTTTTCTTCAACAGAATAGAGTGCGCCAATAGTAAATCCACAGGTTCCAATAATTTTATTTAACGCTGCTTCCGAAATTTCTGCAAGCGAAGGATTTTGATTTATTAATGTTATAAAATCAGAATATTCTTTTTTAGCCCTCTGGTTTTTCTCAAGCTCATCCAGCATTGCATTAAATGCCAGTCCCAGTTTTCCTATTTCATCCTTGCTGCGAATAGGAATTTTATTTTTAAAATTTCCGGCACTCGTTTTCTCTGTAGCATCACTCAAATCAATTATTTGTTTCCTAAGCTTGCCTGTAAATAAAAAAGTAAATATTAATGAAAGAGCGATCCCTGTTAAACCAACGATAACAAAAAGATCTTTCAAAGTTGATCTTAGTTCTGCGGCTTCTCCCATACGGGTAAAAATTATAAATGAAATATGATTGCTTTCAGTCTGGCCAATAAGCGGTTTGTATATAGTGGCCAACACATCGCTCGATTCTGTTCCCTCTGAATAGATTTCATAATTATTCTTTCCCTCAAAGTATTTACTGGCTTGAGAAAGAACATATATATAATTTTTGTTCGCCGCTGAGTTGGAGATATACGCCGGTGTTCCATTCCAAATAACCGCAATATCTGAATGAATTTTCTCTGCAAATTCATCCAACAATTTCTCATCGATTGCAAACCCGTAATAGAATTTCCTTCCAAGAGTATCAGCATGTTCCGTTATCACGAGATAAGGGTTATACTCGCAAAACTGTTTTAGAGAAAATGGTTTTGGGGGAATAACTATATTGGGAGAATGCGAATATTTAATGATCCGCTTGCCTGTCTGTGAATCGACTTCAATTATAAAATCCAGGTTGGTTGTTTGGAGCCTGCGATTCCTGAACGCGTTGTTATAATTTATTGACGTGAGTGAAAGAAATTCGTCGTCTGTGTTAAGAAGTTTATTACGGTAAACGTAAATGTAGTTGTTAGCAGAATTAATGAGGCTCTTTGATTTCTGAGAAGAGAGTGTATTGTACATAATTGAATAAAAGGCTACTGCAGTAAAGCCCATTATTAGTACAACAACTATAAAGTTGATCAGAATTATTCTTAAACTGATTTTCATACACTATTCTTCTCGCTGAATTGCTTTGCGAATCGTTATTAACAGTTCATCAAAATCATAAGGTTTACTTATGAAGTCGCTTGCGCCAAGCTTTGCAGAATCAATTGCGCTTTGTACATCTGCATATGCAGTAAGTACTATAACTTTGCTCCGGAGATTATTCTCTTCTAGTTCTTTTAATACCTCGTATCCGTTCTTCCCCGGCATTTTAAGATCCAATAAAATGAGATCCACTCTGTTATTTTTAACGTATTCCTTTACTCCATCGCCACCAGTAAGGAAGTGCGTACTATATCCGATTTCCGATAATTCCCCGGAAAGCATTTCGCATAGGTTTACGTCATCGTCCACTATTAATATTGATTCCATGACTACTTCAGTTTTTCAGCGGAAGTCTCATTTAATTTATAATATTGGATTTTCTTACGATTCTTTTCGATTTGAGACTTTAATATGTTTTTATCCTGCGGATTGGCAAAACGATCTTTTAATTCAGGAACCAGTTCAGCTTTGATTAAAATGATAAGTTCCTTTTTTCGAACAACAGTCTCATCACTGCCGGTAAGATATCTTATACCTAAAACCCACCATGGCAAATCTTTAAGAATTGGAATGCCGTTTCTAACATTTGCTTCTTCATTAACAAATAAACCACCAAGTATGGTCTCTTCGCCATCAAGTAATACAACCTCGGTAGTTGCATTCGTCTTTCTTATCTCTGTTGTAGTTTCACCTTGCACGAAAGAACTTCTTTCAACCATAACATCTAGCAAGATATAATCTAAACCTTCTTCGTTGTGAATGTAAGGCGTAACATCGATTATTGTACCTGTTGGGAAAAACTTTTCGATCGTATTTCCTGCAAAATCTCTTGTACGAACTGAAAAATCGGCTCCTACCTGAATGTTTCCTTTTCTTCCGTCCCTCACGGTTAGAGTTGGGCTGGCAATGATTTCGCCAAGACCTTCGTCTTCAAAAAGTTTAAAAGTGGCAGTGGCTTCTCCAAAGAAATTACCAATAGAAAAATCAGATGACATACCAACATTAAATTCTGGTTGCAAACCGGAAACGGTAGTTCCGCCTCCTTCTCCTCCATCTTCCTGCTGCGGATTTTCAGATTCGGTTCTTAACAAACTTGAAAACTCATGGCTTTTACCGGAAAGCAGAAGTTTCCAGTCAATACCAACCTGTCTTGATTTTTCAACATCCATTTCAAAAAACACAGCCGAGATTTTAACCTCTCTTGAATCAACCGACGCATATGTGTCCGGACTCCTTTCTTCCTCGAGTTCCTTGCTTGTTACAACAATAATATCTTGTTTTTCTTCGAACTGAAGATTGGCATATTGAACAATTATCAACAACGCTTTGTCGTACGGCATATTAACAACCTCCACACCAATCGGATCGGAGGATTTTATCGAACTGACAATTCTTTTTCCGGATATACTTTCACTTACCTTACTTAACAGTTCTATCGCTTGGTTAAATGGAAGTGTCTCCGACATCGTTACTAATTCATCCGGATTATTGTAGTCTTTAAATCTTCTTTCCCAGTATTTCTGTGGATATACCTGCAACACGAGGAAAAGAGATAAAACAAAATATGTTAAGACTGTTTTCATAATTATGCTCTTAATCAGTTTTTATTTGCTTTCGCGATCCAGCTCGAGAGTTATCTTTTCAATTATTCCACCTTTATTTAAGATAAAGCTCACATTGTTCTGCTCATAGTCAATTTTCGTTAAATATCCCAGGTAAACCTGCTCACCTTCCCAAACCAGATAAGTATTACCTTTGGTATCTGCTATGAAAGCTCCTTCAGGAATCAGCGCCAGAAGCTTACCATTCTGAACATCCAATAATTCATCAACATTTGGCGGAATTTCATTCCTTATTAATGGATAGAAGGCATCATAAATCGGACCAGTTCTAAGGTCATTTTCAACAAAATCTTCGGGGGCAAAACGGCTGTCGGAAGAAAAATATACCTTCGCATTCATTTCAAAACTAACCAAAAACAAGGGCACATTATCCTCATCTGCCTTTATAACATTACCAAGATTTACGGTGGTTATCTTCTTTAATTCTTTACTTTGTTCTATGGAATATATCAGCCTGAAAACTTCATTAAAAAATCCATTTCCCGTTAGCTTGTAATCATAAAAGAAAAACTCCTTATCCGGTTGCATACCTAAAAATTCGATGTTAATCTGCGTATGCTCAGAGAAGTTCGAAACTACTCCATTTACAAAATTGTAGAATTTGATTGAAGAGAGATTCTCCGGAATGTTAAACTTCCTGCTGGAAAGAACAGAATCCAAAACGGATGAACGTAATTTTAGTTGCTCATATCTTATCTTCAACTCTGCAGGATCATATGAGTTGGCATTTAACTCGGCAAGCTTGTCCCGCTTTTCATTTAATGAGCTGCGCTGAATAATGAAAATATAAACGATACCAACTACTACTATTAGTACAAGTAAGGCTACAAGGCCTAAAGTACTTCTTAATTTCTTATTCATTTTGTTTGGGATAAGCAGATATATTAAAAGTTAGATTAAACTTATATGCGTTACGTTCCCGCAATGCTTCATAAAACATGCTGTTTAATGTTGCATTATCAATTGAATAGGCAAAATCTGTTAGCGCATATCTCGACAATGAATATCCTTCCGCCAGAGCAGTTTCGTGATCAACACGAGTTAGGTTTGTCAACCATAAGCTCTTAGATTTGCCGGTAAATTTCGATACATCTTTTAAAACATTATTCCAGATTCCCGTACCAACTGATGCTGAATCAAGTATTGCCTGTGTTTGATCGAAGCTGCTTATTTTACCTTCAAGTTCGGCAATCTTGGTTAGCGTCTCCTGATTTTGTCTCATGAGAATGGTTTTTTCAGTTATCTCTTTATCAAGTCTGTTTATTTCACTTCCATTTTCCAGCATCTTCAGGGTAAAGAAAACTGCGGCTATAAATAAAATTGGCAGCATTGCATAACTATGCCAGGAGAATTGAAAAAGTTTTTGTTCTTCACGAACATTTTTAGGTAAAAGACTGATTCCACGATGAATGTTCTCCAATTCATCATAATAGTCTATCGCTGTTGCTATCGGGATACTGTAAACTGAAAATCTCTCTTTGGTCTCATCATCTATTCCCGATAGATCGAGTTCTTCAAATTCTAATCGGCTAACATTGGCTTCAGGAAATGTTCCGTAAAACGAAAGGATGAGATTTTCCGAATCATCTTCCCCGCAAACAATTATATTATCAAGTGAGGGAATTCCGCCATTTTCCATCTCCAGAAGGATCTTAGAGAAATAAACATCATAAGTATGCAGGTTTGATGTTCCGATATCTAATGCAGTACCGATATGTTTTAATTTCCTGCCATGCAGGAAAATCAGTTTGCTATATTCCTTACCGATGTAAACGATTAATGAATGATCGTCGGGGAAAAACTTTTTCTTTTTTGCAACATAATATGCTAGTGAAACATCAGAACTTTTAACTGTGGGAACTTTATAGTTTCGTCTGTTATTCTGAGCAGCTACCGAATTTATAAGATTAATACAGGCTACTTCGCCAACGAGAAAGACCGACAGTAGTGATTTGTCTGCCAGCTCAACATAATCAATACTATCACGTTCTACGGAAACGTTTTTTGTTTCAAGAATTTCTTCAATAATTGCCTGTTTTAGTTTTGCAGGTTTATTTGATCTTGATCCTTCATACAAATGATAATAGAGCGATGGCTCGGTGAGTGCCGGAATAAACAGGTGTTTGGTTAAATTTAAGCCTTTTAGTGCGGTTTGAACCTCATTAATACTTAAAGCCTCAACATCGCTGTTCAGTTCTGTTGCTTCTTCTTCAATCCCTTCAAGCTGGAGTGATTCTTCTTCAAGATTAAACCCGGTTGCCGCGGCTTCAACAGACATTTGTGACGGTGTTACGCTTACCGAAGCAGTTCTGAATACCTTAATTTTATCTGCATCTTTGTCCTTACCAACTACTGCAAGCTTGGTATCATTTCCTTCACAATATATACATACAAGAG
>JASFSF010000066.1:0-9124 GCA_050114555.1 Ignavibacteria bacterium | reverse complement strand
GTTTTTTGTATCGGAAGAATGTTTTCCCCAAACAGTTGACGTGTTAAAATCAAGAGCAATTCCTCAGGGTATCGAATTAAAGATTGGTGATTATAGAAACGAAGAACTATGTGATGATATTTTTGGTATTCTTGTTCAATACCCGTCAGGGAATGGTGAGATAAGAGATTATTCGGAATTTTTTAAAAAAGCTGAAGAGAAAAATATTTTTAAAACAGTCGCTGCGGATTTGATGAGTTTAACATTGCTTAAACCTCCGGGTGAGTTTGGTGCTGATGCAGTGGTTGGTTCATCCCAAAGATTTGGTGTTCCGATGGGATTTGGCGGTCCACACGCAGCTTTCTTTGCAACTAAAGAATCATTCAGAAGGAATATTCCCGGCAGAATAATCGGTGTTTCTATTGATGCGCATGGCAATCCAGCTTATCGTATGGCGCTTCAGACAAGGGAACAACATATTAGAAGAGAGAAAGCAACAAGTAATATATGCACTGCGCAAGCACTCTTGGCAATCATTGCCGGAATGTATGCTGTTTATCATGGACCACAAGGTCTTAAGGATATTGCCATCCGGATAAGATTGTTTGCTCGTATGTTAAATGTGGCGTTGATTGATTT
Organism: Ignavibacteria bacterium; assembly: GCA_050114555.1. Classification (GTDB taxonomy): domain Bacteria; phylum Bacteroidota; class Ignavibacteria; order Ignavibacteriales; family Ignavibacteriaceae; genus BMS3ABIN03. Next base: position 8,506 of record JASFSF010000066.1, on the reverse strand, counting down.
TGGATATAATCAAATCAATAAAAATTTCTTTGATACTCTTTTGATTGAAGTTTCAAAAGAGAAAATTAAAAGAGTAAAATCGGAGGCAATAAAAAGAAAAATTAATCTCAGGTATATCGGTTCTACAAAAATTGGTATTTCAATTAATGAAGCAACTGAGGAAGCAGATGTTCTTGAACTGGTTGAACTTTTTGCAGCAATATCTGATAATAACGTCAAGCAGGATTATATTAAAGCACTTTATAAAAAGTGTTCATTAGAATTCAATGATTTTTTGAAGAGGGAGAGTGATTATCTAACTCACGAAACGTTTAATAGTTATCAGTCGGAAACGGAAATGCTCAGGTTTTTGAAAAAACTTGAAAACAGAGATCTGTCTCTTGCGCATTCAATGACTCCACTTGGTTCCTGCACAATGAAGCTAAATGGTACGACAGAAATGCTGGGAATTAGCTGGCCGGAGTTCAGCAACATTCATCCGTTTGCCCCGGAAGATCAAACACAAGGTTACAAACAGATAGTTTCTGAACTGGAATCCGATCTTGCAGAAATAACCGGATTGTCTGCAGTTTCACTTCAGCCAAACTCCGGTGCACAGGGCGAGTTCACAGGACTGATGGTAATAAGGGCATTCCATCATAGCAAAGGTGAGACCGAAAGGGATGTGGTGTTAATTCCTTCTTCTGCTCATGGTACTAATCCTGCAAGTGCAATAATGGCAGGAATGAAAGTGGTTGTAGTTAATTGTGATGAGTTGGGAAATATCGATGTTGAAGATCTTAAGGAAAAAGCTGAACAGTATAAAAATAACCTTTCTGCATTAATGGTAACATACCCGTCAACTCACGGTGTTTTTGAAAAGCAGATAATTACTGTATGTGAAATTATTCACAAGAATGGGGGACAGGTTTACATGGATGGTGCAAATATGAATGCCCAGGTTGGTTTAACAAATCCGGCAATAATTGGAGCAGATGTTTGTCATCTTAACCTGCACAAAACATTTGCAATTCCTCATGGTGGTGGAGGTCCTGGTATGGGTCCAATCTGCGTTGCTGAACATCTGGCTCCATTCCTTCCCGGTCATAGTTTTGTTAATGTTGGAGGTGATGAAGCGATCGATAGTGTTTCATCTGCTCCGTGGGGCAGTGCGGTTGTGCTAATAATCTCTTATGCATATATAAAACTAATGGGTCCGGATGGGCTGACAAAAGCTTCTAAAGCAGCAATTGTTAGCGCCAACTATATTCTTAACAGGCTAAAGGAATCATACAAGGTTCTTTATACGGGAATTAATGGAAGAGTTGCACATGAATTAATCTTTGATATGAGAGAGTTCAAGCATTCGGCTCAAATTGAAGTCGAAGATATTGCCAAGAGATTAATTGATTACGGTTTTCATGCACCAACTGTTTCATTTCCTGTACCCGGTACATTAATGGTCGAACCAACAGAAAGTGAATCCAAGGAAGAGGTTGATAGATTTTGCGATACAATGATCTCGATAAGAAAAGAGATAAAGGAAATTGAAGAAGGTTTGCATGATACTGAAGATAATGTTCTTAAGAATTCCCCCCACACAATTAAGATGTTAACAGCAGATAAGTGGGAACAATCTTATTCAAGAGTCAAAGCTGCGTTCCCGCTACCGTTTACTCAGGAGAAAAAATTCTGGCCTGCTGTTGGAAGAATTGATAATGCATACGGCGATAGAAATCTTGTTTGTGCTTGCATTCCTGTTGCTGATTATGCTGAGGAAACGACTTGATAAATCATTACTGAATGAATAGTCTTTACTCCAACTATGGTGGTTAGTTACATACATTGAAGTATTTTGGTAAAGATCATCCACAATAAATATCACATCATGCCAAATGAGAATATTATTTAACGTATTTGAATGAAGACAAATCTTGTTCTACTGATTATAGCATGTTCCTGCATCTCACAAATTAAATCTCAGAATTCCGACACTCTATTTTATTCAGGTAATTACTTGGTCGTAATTGATTCCATTATAATTTCAGGTAATAATCAAACTAAGGATTTTATCATATTAAGGGAACTTACTTTAAAATCTGGTGATACCTTAACAACACAACTTGCACAGTATAACAGGGAAAGAATTTATAGTCTGGATATTTTTAATGAAGTCAAATTAAAAACTTTCAAAACAAATAATCGTAATTATTTATTAATTGATATAGAAGAAAGCTGGTACATCTATCCAATTCCTATTGCTTTTTTAAATGACAGGGACTGGAATAAAATTTCTTACGGAATGGCCGTTAAGATTAAAAACTTTAGAGGAAGAAATGAAGAGATATTTAGTAGATTCACTCTTGGTTTTGATCCATCTGTTGATTTAGCTTATTTTAATCCCAGCCTGGCAAAAGATCTGGATTTATTTACAGAGTTTCAATTTGGATATAGTATATCAAAAAACAGAAGTAATAATGCTATCAAACTGGCTGGTGGTGATTTCGAATACAACGTGTACTATGGAAGAATTATATTTGGCAAAAGGTTTGGATTATTTCATCGTGTATTTTTAACCCCAGGTTTTGATTATGTCGAATCTCCGTTCTATATAAAAAACGTATCAGCGTCTAATCAGAGAATTGACAGGACGGTGATTCTTGGATTGAACTATGCTTATGATACAAGAGATCTCATTCAATATGCAAAGGATGGTATTTTTACATATGCCGGTTATGAATTTAAGGGACTTGGAATTAATGATATAAATTAAGGTGTATTGAAATTTGATTTTAGATTTTATAGAAATCTGTTAAGCAATTTTGTGGCTAAATGGAATTTTGCGCTCAGAATGACTAACGGTTCTGTGCCATATTATGATTTATCTTACCTCGGACTCTCTCAACGGATTAGGGGTCACTGGAAGGACCGAAGAGAGGGTCACGACTTTTATTTTTCTTCGTTGGAGTTTGATTATTGGATAATCGATGATTACAGATTAAATTTTCACTGGGTACCTCTACTACCTGAATCACTTCTCTCGTATCGGGTTGGTTTTATCTGGCAAATTTTTATTGATACAGGCACAATCCGGTTTCACGGAAGACCGTTGACATTAAAAAGTTTCGATATAGGATATGGTACAGGAATTTCAATTCTTCTTCTTCCGTATTTTACGTTGCGGGTCGAGTATGCTTTAAACGAACAATTTAAAGGAGAATGGATATTTGATCTTGGTGCTTCTTTCTAATTGAAGAAGACTTGTTACTAATAAGGAATTACAAGTTAAAAAGCTATATAGTGCTGCTCAGTTTTCGATCTCAGGCTTGTCTATAACAATTCCCAAAGTGATATTTTTCCAAAATCGAATGAATCAGATTAATACAGAAGTTTTGTAAAATGTTGTGAATTAGTAGGTGTTTGAAGAATGAATCAAAAGTGGTTAATTGGCAAGGTTTTTTATAATAAAGTAGTTCAATCTAAAAATCGTAGTGTGTCTAAAATATTTCATGTATTAGCCATATATTTAATTGGCGTCTTTAAACTTAGGAATATTAGTGAGTCATTCCGTAATATCTTATTACGTAACAATCTGTAAGTCAAAGACTATTGATTCTATACTATTAATTCCTCAACTTAAAGAGTAACAAATTAAGCCCTTCTCCCTAAAGGAAAGGTTGTGGTTAAAAATAATTTATTATATGAGAATCTTCTAATAATGTGTTATCTTCTAATAATGTGTTATAGAGTCGGTATTATCAGAAATATTCTCAATGTAAAAAATGGATTCAGTTCAAGATATTATCATAATGAATATTTTTTATTCAAATCATTTTAGTGAGTAATCAATGAAGAAATTTTACTTTTTTTCTGTATTTATTTCCTTTGTTTTTATAGGCTTTACTTTTGGACAGAATAATCCACCTGTAATTGATCCGATTTCAAACCAGACTATGGACGAAGGCGATACATTGGTGGTACCAATTTCGTCGACAGATCCGGATGGTGATAACATTACATTAGAAGTGCTTAACTTACCTTTATTTGGTGCATATGTAGATAGTGGAAATGGTAAAGGAAGTATTACATTCATACCCGGATTAAATAGCGGAACATATCCCAATATAAGAGTACTTGCAATTGATGACGCAGTTCAAGCGGATTCAAGTAGTGATTTCTTTAGACTAACTGTTGATGATGTAATTGGTACACCCGTGATAGATGCTATTACATCACAGGATATGATCGAAGGGGATTTGCTGGTAGTTCCGATTCACTCTGTTGATCCGGATGGGGACTTCATTACTTTAAGTGTAAGCGGAGGGTTCCCTTCATCATTTGCTACCTTTGTAGATAGTGGGAACGGCAATGGGAGTATTACATTTTTACCTGGTTATTCTGATGACGGAACATATAACAATATAATAGTAACAGCAACAGATGATGGAAATCCTACATCTTCATCGACTGAAGCATTTAGACTTAATGTTGCCGACACGACTGGTGCACCTGTGTTCCACCCAATTGAGACACAGAATGTAAATGAGGGGGATACATTGGTAGTAGAGATTTTTTCATCAGATCCTGAAGGTGATGTTATCACTTTGTCTGTAACTCCGAATCCGATAACTCCATTTGGAGTGCTTACGGATAATGGTGATGGCACTGGATTTATTACATTTACGCCAGGTTTTAGCGATGCTGCAACATATTTTAGTAGACAAGTGATTGCTACCGAGAATAGTGCGTTTAATTATTCTTCCAGTGAATTTTTCAAACTTGTGGTTAATGATGTAGGTGCGCCACCCGTATTAGATGCGATAGCCGATACGACTATGAGTGAGGGAGATTCTTTAGGGATAACGATAAACTCTACTGATGCAGATGGAGACACTGCTTCATTATCTGTAAACAATCTGCCTTCATTTGGGAACTTTACAGATAATGGAGACGGCACCGGGCTAATCTGGTTTTTACCGGGTTATGATGATGCTAACAGTTATCCCAATATACAGGTTATAGCCATGGATAATACAGCATTATCTGATACAACAACTTTTACTTTAACTGTTGTTGATTCAAATCGTGCTCCTGTACTGAACCCCATATCTGATAAAAGTATGAATGAAGGAGACTCATTAGGGATTGATGTAAGCTCAACAGATCCTGATGGAGATAATAGAACATTAACAGCAATTAACTTCCCATCATTCGGTAGTTTTACCGATAATAGTGATGGTACGGGATTATTTTCATTTGTTCCCGGCATTGGAGATGCAGGCAGTTATCCGGGTATTCAGGTCATCGCTACAGATGATGGAATTCCCAATTTGTCTGATACAACTACATTTACATTGACTGTAAATGTAAATAGCCCGCCTGTTTTAGATGCAATAACAAACCAGAACATGGATGAAGATGACTCGATTGGAGTTAATGTAAACTCAACCGACCCAGATGCAGATAATATAACTTTAACAACAAACAACATCCCATCATTCGGTAGTTTTACAGATAATGGTGACGGAACAGGAATGTTCTCATTCGTAACAGGATTTGGAGATGCAGGAAGTTATCCCGGTATACAGGTAATTGCAACAGATGATGGGACTCCCAATTTAGCTGACACTACTACATTTACTCTCACTGTTGGTAATGTAAACCGTGCACCTGTAGTAGATGCAATAGCTGATACAACTATGAATGAAGATGACTCAATAGGAGTTGATGTAAGCTCAACAGATCCGGATGGAGATGATATCACATTAACTGTAAATAACATACCTTCATTCGGTAGTTTTGCAGACAACGGTGATGGAACAGGAATGTTCTCCTTCGTAACAGGATTTGGAGATGCAGGCAGTTATCCGGATATTCAGGTTATTGCCACAGATAGTGGAACACCTAATTTGTCTGATACAACTACATTTACTCTCATTGTGAATGATGTAAATCGGGCACCAGTAATAAGTGCTATACCAGATACTATTACGAACGAAATGGTTCCGTTAGATGTTACTGTAAATTCAACTGATCCTGATGGTGATGATATTGTACTAACAGCCAGTAATGTGCCTATCTTTGGAAGTTTTACTGATAATGGTAATGGCACAGGAATGTTTTCATTTTCACCCGGCTTTGGTGATGCAGGTAGTTATCCAGATATAAAGGTAATTGCGACTGATAAAGGATCACCTAGTTTATCTGATTCAACTACATTTAGATTAATAGTAGGTAATGTAAATCGTCCTCCGGTAATATTTAATATAACTAATAAAAGTATGAACGAAGGCGATTCGTTGGGTGTTGATATAAATTCAACTGATCCTGACGGAGACAATCTTACATTATCAGTAATTAATTTACCTGCTTTCGGTAGCCTTATAGATAATGGAGACGGGACCGGATTGATTTCATTTTTGCCAGACTTTGGAAGCACTGGCAGTTATCCGGATATACAGGTTATTGTGATGGATGGTGGAATACCATTATTATCTGATACCACTACATTTACTCTAACAGTAGGTGATGTAAATCAGCCGCCGGATCTGGATGCAATAGCTGATACAACTATGAATGAGAATGACTCTCTTGGTATTGTCGTAAATTCCTCCGATCCTGATGGAGATAACATTACTTTAACAATATCAAATCTACCGTCATTTGGAAGTTTTAATGATAATGGGGATGGCACAGGACTTATTTCATTTCTCCCTGGTTATGAAGACGCGGGCAACTATCCAAACATACAGGTGATAGCAACCGATGATGGATCACCAATTGCATCTAATACAACCACATTTGAATTAACAGTGAATGATGTAAATCGGGCACCCGTTTTGGATGCAGTAGCTGATAAAAGTATGAATGAGAATGATTCCCTCGGTATTGCCGTAAATTCGGCAGATCCTGATGGAGATACTATTGCTTTAACAGTGAATAATCTACCATCATTTGGAAACTTTACTGATAATGGTGATGGAACAGGATTAATTTCATTCTTGCCAGATTTTGAAGACTCAGGTAGTTATCCAAACATACAGATAATAGCAACGGATAATGGTACACCTAATTTGGCTGATACAACGATATTTACATTGACAGTAAATGATGTAAATCGTGCACCCGTGATAGTCCCGATCACTGATAAGAATATGGATGAAACGGATGTTTTAGGTGTTGCTGTAAATTCAACTGATCCTGAAGGGGATAATATTACCCTGTCAGTAAACAATCTACCTTCATTTGGAAGTTTTACAGATAACGGTGGTGGAGCCGGAGCATTTACATTTTTACCTGGTTTAGAAGATGCTGGCGTATATTCGAATATACAGATTATAGCAACTGATGACGGGACACCGAACGAATCTGATACAACATCATTTACATTAACTGTCGGTGATGTAAACCACGCACCGGTATTAGATCCTATTACCGATAAGAATATGAATGAAGGTGACTCATTGGATGTATCTGTGAATACAACAGATTCTGATGCAGATAACAACATAACTTTATCAGTGAATAACCTGCCTACGTTTGGAAGCTTTACAGATAACGGGGACAGAACTGGAATGTTCACATTTATGCCCGGACCCGGTGATGCCGGCACTTATACTGATATAACAGTAATTGCCACTGATGATGGCGATCCATCGTTCTCAGATACAGCAATGTTCACATTAACTGTTGGAATTGAAGCAATAAGCGATCCGGATAGTTTGTTTGCAACTGCATCTGTTGCGAACCGGGTTGAACTAAATTGGGCCGATAGCTCTGATAATGAAGACGGATTTATAATAGAGAGAGAAGATCCTGATAATCCGGGATTTGAGGCAATTGATACCGTATCAGCTAACACAGTAGCTTATACAGATACAACGGTAATACAAGGTAAGAGATACAATTACCGTGTTAAAGGATATAATACCTTCACAGAATCAGGATATGCAGGGCCAACTGAGGTAGTAACACTACTGCCTGCACCGTCTAACCTTACTGTTCAGCTTCTGGGTTCGCCACTGTCTGTTCAGCTTGATTGGGTAGATAATTCCGAGGATGAATCAGGATTTGTAATTGAGAGAGATTCTGCAGGTACCGGTTTTGTTACATTTGATACAGTCGGTACAAATATTACATCCTATATTGATAGTCTGGTAGCTTTAGGGACAACATTTTTATACAGGGTGTTTGGTTTCACAGCAGATACTACATCAGAGATGAGTAATACAGTTCAGATGGATATACCGACAGATGTGATAGATGTACAAACAAGCCTGATACCAACAGAGTATGAATTGAATCAAAACTATCCAAACCCGTTCAATCCGAGTACAAGGATAAGGTTTGCATTGCCGTTTGAGAGTAATGTAAGGTTAGAGATATTTAATATAATAGGTGAGTTAATGGCAGTGCTGATTGATAATGAGATGATGGATGTGGGATTCAAGGAGTTTGAATTCAATGCCGGTAATCTTCCCAGTGGAATCTATTTATACAGGATTATTGCTGCCAATACAGATGGAAG
>JASFSF010000065.1:0-9139 GCA_050114555.1 Ignavibacteria bacterium | reverse complement strand
AAATCCGCCTACGCCAAGGCTTCGGCGGACAAGTTGTATGGCAATTAATTTTGATAAGAAAAATTGAAGTAAACATTATGTGAGATTACTGTAACCGAGTAGTCCCCAGAAAAGACGGGGCAGGCGTGACAGCCTTGAATGGACAAAATAGAATAATCTATTTTTTAGCACATTTTAATTTAAGATCTGCTCTTATTTTTATGGCTTTTATTAAGGCTAACGCAGAATCTTTTTGGGCTGGAACATATTTTTGAATTAGTTTACCTTCCTCGTCATAACCAAGAGTAACCATTAATGCATTGCCTTTTTTTATGATACCGGCTGGTAATTTATTCTTTTTAGATTTTTGTGGTTTAGTAAGTAAGAATCGGTTGTGTCCATTTAATCTAATATTAATATTGTCGATGCCATCTCTCCACTCTAAACACTTTTTAAGTGCCTTATTATATGAACAGTTCGGCGTAATGCTAAATACTTTTTGCTTATAGCCGGCAGTTCCTAGTCTGACCCTAATAAGCAAATAGTTTCTTTTAGGATACCAATAAACATACTTGTATTTCGTTTTCATAACATAAAGTTGGGTTTATAATGGACAAAATAGAAAAATTCATACGCAATTATAATGCTATTGAAGGATATTTGGGAGCAGAATAAGGCCCCGGTTCTATTAAATACGATTAACATTTAGGGGTTTATATATTTCTATGTGAAAACGAAATAAACCAGATATGTTTGTTATAAATTGCTGATGATGGTTTTAACGGTGTGATATATTAAAAACCCCCACCTTCGTTGAGACTACGTATTGGTAAGCAGGACTTCGGTGGGCAGGCCGTGCCTACGTTAAAACTTCGGCAGGCAAGCCTGCCATATGATGCGCGGGGGTGCACGCCATAGTGGGGAATGATTACACCTTCTTTTTAATATATTAACAATAATAAATTATTGAGTTGTTTTAGATGTTTTCTTATAAACATAAACGTTCACGGACGAATTATTGACAAAATCTCCGGTTTCAATTCCAAGCATTTCGTTTAATGATTTTAAGATAGCGTTAGCATCTTCTGTTGAGTAAGATTCAAGAATTATATAATCGTCAGCATAAGGATCAACATTGTGGTCTTCAAATAATGTTTGTAAAGGTTTTGTTGAAGCACCGGCAAACCATTCGTAATAATTCTCACCGTAGAGAGTAAAGTAACTTAAGATCTTCTTTATGATCTCTTCATTTGAATATGGACCCAAATTAACCTCCAATTACCCTCAATAATTCTTAGTATAAAAAGATAATAAGAAATTATTTTTTGTTATTCAATAAGAGGATTTATTAGTAATTGAGTAGCCCCTGCCCTATGATGTGTGGAGGACACACCATAGTGGGGGACGGCAGGGGCTCACCTCTCACGAGGAAAAATATTTCATCAAAAACATCTTATTAGCAGTAAGGGAATACCTTTTTGAGCTTGATGTAATCAAGTATTACTTATTTATTCCAAATTATCTACCTAGTTCTTAAAATTGTATAAATTAAATTAATCATACACCTTTCTGTATTAGAGCCTTTCTTTTTCTTCTGCCTTTTTATTAAGATAAGCTTTCCAATCATCTTCATTATCGTGTATTTCAAATAGTGCATCCACTAATTTATTTGCAAAACTAGGTGAAATATATTTTGGAATTTCTACTTTGAAAAACTCGAGGATCTGTATATTCCTATTATAATCTCTTGATTCTAATTCATTATTCCATCGTTTTTTATTTTCTGGACTTAGAAAAAGTTTGTTAATCATATTTCTTGCTTCTGCCAGGGAAATTTTCTGATCAAACTTTATGTTGAAGAATTTAAGAATTTCTTTTTGTGAGTCATTAGCCGGGAATAGAGAACCTATTAAACTTTTTGCTTGCTCTTTAGTTAAATCATATGGGATGGTAATATCTTGATATCTTAATAGTTCTTTTTGTTTCTCTGTTGCTGGTTCGCTTGCAGTAATCATTTTTTATACCCTCGATTACTTTAATACGTAATAAATTAATTTTCCAACGTATAAAAGGAAATGAATGTGGAAAGAATCGCAATCACCAGACCCACACTACATCTCCCCGCCAAGAGTAGAGATTTAATTGCTGTAGTAAGTTCTATTAATAGTTAGTAAAAGTCAAGAAGATAAACGTTGATAATAGAGCTTAGATAGTTTTATTTCTTGTATAGTTTTTCTGCTAGTAAGAAGATTTCTTTTTCAAATTTCACAAACAGCTGTTGCCAAGTGATGTGCTTAAAACCTGAAAGAAAGGTCTTTTCTTTGTTTTTGTGTTTTTTATTAAAGTTATCATAGTATTTTTTTGAGCAGAGAAGTAAAGGTTTGATTTTTACACCGTGCTCTTTTAGCAATTTACCGAGTCTTTTTATATCGGATTTAAGATTTTTAATTTGAGCTTTCTTGAATGGCTGCTGAACTTTGGCTTCAATTATAATTATTTCAGTATCTGAAAAAAGGACAAGGTCAAAGGTTCTTTTGCGTAACTCTTTGGGAAGTTCTTTTTCATATAATTTGTAATAGTCCCTATAGAAACAGACTTCGTAGCTGATTTCCCATTCCTGATCTGAATTGAATTGTGTTCCTAACTGATCATTAAGCCAGGCTATGAATTCTTTTTCCTTACCGATAAGAAAATGATATAAGTGTGAACAAAAGTATCTTTCTTCACGAGTTATTTGAGACCAGCTTTTTCCGTTAAGATATTTGAAGCCCATTTTGAGCACCTATTATGTATCAAAATACTTCTGGCAGAGTTTTAGCTTTAAGTAATTTTTTGAAATTAGTATATCTTGGTGCTTGGGGAGCAACTCCTTTAGCACGTTTACCTAATTCAATTGGATTGATTTTCGTTGCCGAACCTTTAAAATAGACTATATATTTTATTCCATCCTGATATTTTTCTATTCTATCTACTTCTGCATAATGAGTAATTGCTGAAACAGGATTTGCCTGATAGCCTGCAATGTATTTAATACGATTTATCATTGATGATGATATACGAATAGCATACCAGCAATTTTGACCGAGGAATACTTTCTCAAAACCATCAGGTCTCGCGGGGACAACGATAGTATCGAGATCTTCAATAGTGAGTGTAGAAGATTTAGATTCCGCAATTGAACGTAACTCTTCCTGAAACGGTTCATATTTATGAATTCTTTCATCCCCATTTATAAATGTCTGAAACTCTAACAAGTCTATATTCATAGTAAGCTGTTTAAGAACGTTCTCCAGGTCGGATGTGATTTGATCTATGATAACAATTGCAGCAACAGGTTTTTCAAATATAATTTCTTCAAGCATCGCATCTATATTCCTTAAACCTGCTTTAGTAAGAAATGAGGAGATAAATTCCTCTTTCTGTTTATCCTTAGTAATATGTTCCAGCAAAAAACTTTTAATTTTTCGCCCGCTGGTTTTATAAGAGATTGCAAATTTTAATAACTGCTCACCGATATGTTTGTAAGGGTCGTGCTTAGCGAGTTCATTTTCAATTATATAGAGACGAGGATCTTTTTCAAATGAACAGTCAATCAGATAGCCGTCCGGAATAGTTACAATGTTATCATTTACAAGTTTTTTCTTGACGTCTATATAAATGGTTTTATCTCCAAAAATAGATTTGGAGTTGTGAACTATTTCCTGTTCAAATTCTTTTTCCGTTTTGTATTCATAAGGTGTGTAAATTTTGTTGTTGTGAATTAGGTTGTTCATATATAATCTCTAATATTAAAATCCAAAAAAAATCTTGTTATATTACTCCTCTGTATAGACAGGTTGTGCCTGTGAATAGGTCAATCCAGTATGTCGGTTTTTTCATAATTTGAAATATTACTATTAAATAGATTAGACAAATATTTTAATGTAAAAAATCATCCGTGAAATCTCTTATCTCCTCTGACTTAATTCGTTTGTTGTAATATTCAATGTTTTCTTCTACAAAACGCTTATGTTTTAAAAACTTTATACCATCAAATAGAGGTAACAATCCTTGCCAAAATTTCTTTCTTTGTTTCATAGCAGGAACAAAACTACCTCCTTCACCACTATAGCCAGATGATTCGAGAATCAGAGATTTAAATATTTCAAAATCTTGATTTATAGAAATTAACGCGGCTATGTAATCATATCTTTCTTCAGATAATATCTCAGAAATAATTCCAAAAATAAAATTTAGAGCAACAATATTAGTTGAATATTTCTTTATTTGACTAATTAAAAAATCTTTTCGTCGCTGAATAAAACCATTTTTGTTAGGTACCATAAAAAACGTAGCGATGTAATGAGAAAAATCAATCAATTTATTCATTATATGATAATCAATTACTTCATTTAATATTTCCTCATATCCTTCAGTTGACCAAAGGTTCTTTACATCCTTATTATTAGCATAACCGGTTAAATATCTTTTACCTTTATATTTATATTTCAAAAATTCAATAAAGAATTCTCGATCGAGCGTTAGAATAATTTTAAATACTGAGGCATTATAGTCTGAATGTGGATCTCTTTGGTCCTCATAAAAATAAATTTCTTTTAGAAGTGCAACCTCATTTTTAAAAATAGTTTCAAGTTTTTTTATTGTTTCCGTATAAGGATTAAATAGCATATAATAGTGAATATTTTCGCCATTCTTTGTTTTTACCCAAAGTATTTTAATTATGCTTAAATATACATTCTCATCAATTTTTTCATATTTAATAAAGTTATCTAATCTTATATCCAAATAATTAAAAGTTGTTGTTGAGTAAAAATTATAAAGACTTTCTAATAACTCTTTGTTTACATATTTATCAGGAATTGAAATAAAATATATTGTTAAAAATTCATTCTTTAATATGTATTCCTTTCCAGAAATTATATCCCAGATAGTATGTGGATTACACGTCGGATGGTTTAAAATTTTAGTAAGAAAATAGTTTGGCTGCAATTCGAATGAATTACCTTCGTCAATAATATATTTTAAAAAATTAATAGATTCATCAAAATTATTGTTAATTATATCTTCGAGAACATAATTAAAATCTTGTCTAATTTGATATTTTTCATGTTGATCAACTATTTTTAATAACCCACTTAATTTATCATAGAGAATTATTAAATCCTCTAATTTATTATCTTTAATATAGTTTAGGATTCTATTCTTTCGATATTCTTCATACTCCTCAAATTCCATTTCTAGTTCTCGGCGACTTGGGGTCCTTGAAAATAGATCTTTTAGTTCAAAAAGTTTTGATGAGTAACTTTTCGCTAAAACGAAATATTTTTCAGAAGAAATTTTGGCATTTTCTAAAGTATCAATGTAGTCCCTAACAAGATCACAATCAGCTAGTTCTTCACTCGAAAAGAATTTTTTAATAGTTTTTTCAACGAATGGAAAATCAAATTCTAAAATTTCAATTACATAGTCATATTTAATTTTATTAACATAGTTTTTAACTACTTCTCTTATTAGATTTAAAAATTTCTCATTTTCAAAAGATATTAAGGTATTCCAAATAGTTTCTCTTATAGCTTTAATGTACTCATTCGGTATAAGCCAAAAGTCTCCAAAAGCAAATGTTCTTTTATCTTCTGACCAAGTATCGTGGAATTTTATGTTTAGATACTCACTTGATATCTTAATTAGAAGGCGAGTGTATATATATCTTCTTTCACCATTATTTATTTTTTCACATACTTTACTGATTAATAAAGACTGAGTTCTATAGTGACTTTCGTGTGAGGTTCTGTTAAAACAAAAATCTTCTGTGAAAAGGTGAAGTATTTGACGAAGGTAGTCATGTCTTTTTTCAAAAATTAAAAATATAACATCTAATGCAGTATCATATTCATTTGAGTATTGATAATACTTCAGAATATCTAAATATGTATTTTTTGTTTTGTAATAAGATTTATTAGTCTCATCAAAGTTGTATAATTCATCAGGAGAATCTTTTTCATTAATAAATTGCTTCGTAATAAACTCTAAGGTAAAAGTTGGGGACACGAACCAAAAAATTTCTAAAAAATTAATAATCTGGTCTCGGTCATTTTGAATATTACTAAAATGATTATCTATATCTTTTTTGATTTGTTTGATGACAAAGTCATAACTGAAATTATTCACTGAGGGTACAACAGAATCTCTTATTCGAGGAGAATGCGTTTCAAAAAAATACACGAGTAAGTTAGAAAAAGTTAATATCTTATCCTTAATAAAAACTTTATAGAAAATATAACTGCCCAAGATTTGATCGCCTATTCTAACACTGTAATTTTCATACATATCCACTACTTCAAGTATGTTCAGTTTCTTTAAGTTATTCCAAATTGTATTTCGTGTTAATCCAAAAGCTTTTTCAATTTTTTCGAATAAGCTATCATCTGTTATCGTCAGGTTGTTAAAAAAAGAAATGATACCTAAAGTTTTTAATATATTTTCATCACCTAATTCATACAGATCTTTATTTAATGAAATAAAATAATCATCAAAGATTTGGCTAACATCCTGTATATCAGCTAATGTATTATTCTTTAGAGCAGTTTGTACAGACATCATTGCAATTCTTATACTACCGTTAGCAATATAAGCTATTCGTTCTTGTGCTTGCAGAGTGAGATGATATTCGTCTCTTAGAATAGATTTAATTTCTTTATTTGATAAGGGGCCTAACTTTAGTTTACCAAATTCTTGTAGTTCTACTTCAGATATTAAATCCTTAAGTGCATAATCTCTCACAGTAAAAATGATTTTAACATCAATATTAGGTTTAGACCTTATAAAATTAATTAAATGACTTACTTGTAAAGTCATTCTATTAGCATCATCTATAAGGAAGAGATATTCTTCACCTTCTCTAATGAAGGTTACAAGATCATCATAAACATTTAAATTGTTGTTGAAGATACAAAAGCATTTAAAATCCTGACACTTACTCGAAAACTGTTTAATAATTTCAATTGCTAATTTTGTTTTACCAAATCCTGATTTTCCAGTGATTAATAAAATATTTTTATTTTCTAGTTCTTTAATTGAATTGTCAACTTCATCATTACGATAATAAAATTTGTTATCCAAAGGAGTTGTAAATTTATTCTTCTGATATAATTCAATAAATTTCTCGACAGAAATTATTTGCCCTGTATCTAACGCTAAATCAAGAAAATCTCTCCCTAATGCGGGAAACTTTGTATAAACATCAAGTTTAAGTTTATCTATGTCAATTAACTCAATTGTAATCCCAAATGACTTACACGCATTAAAAAATTCTTCATTTTCTTTTGGTATCAATTTTGAGTTTATACAATAAATAATTTTTTCAATTTTGTTCTTTGGTATTGAAGTAATTGATTCATCAACACACTTCTTAATGTCTTTGATCATTTTATAAAGAAGGTCATCGACTTGAGTAGTGTATTCAACAAAAATATAATTGCCATTAGTTAACGTTATATAAGAATCGGGAGTTCCTTTTCTTATTTTTTCCTTACCACTTATGCTTCCTGTGGATATTGGATGGTCGAATCCTAATTGGTATAGGTATGCGTCACACAGTTTTTGAAATTTTGCAGGATTTATTTGAATTAATGCGGATTCTATTTGATCAATTTTTGACATTATTTTAGATTCAAATCACTTTCTATAGTGTTATACTTTTCCTAACCCATTACCAAATCCCGGTAGATGCTGATGTAGTGTGCTTTGCTCCGGTAAGTTTTGAGCATAGCTTTTATTTGTGAGCTGTACTTATCAAAGTCGTGTTTAAGTGAGCGGAGTATTTTGTTGCAGTCTTCCGGAGATCGTGGTAATATAATTTTTGTACCTTTTATTTCCAGTTTTACATAAAAGAATTTGAATAATAATATCTGGCTGTTATTATCAAAGTCTATTATAGTTTCTTTATTACCTTCTTTGAATCTTACTTTATATGATGCAAACAGATTACTATCACCGCCAGATAGGTTTTTAGGAAATAGTGGTTCAACATTTGGAATTGTAAATTCTCTTAAAGGTACTCTTTTAATAAATTCTGTATATTTATTTATTTCTTCAAATCTGTCAGCCACTAATCTTAATGAGGTTTCGTAATCAATTTTCTGCTTTGTCTTTGATGTATCTAAAGATTCAGACTTATTCTTTCTATCGAGCACATATTGACAAGCTTCTTTGTATAATTCCTCAACATCTTTCTTATTTAACCCTAAGACGTCAAAAATTAGTTCATCAAGTGCTCTTCTATCTTCTTTTTTTACTTCTTTATAAATTGACTCTTGTTCACGAGATTTTAAAGTTTTTAAAATCTGCTTCAATTCATTGTTATGCTTCTTGAGCAAAACAGGATTTACGATTAATGTTTTCTCCACAACAATAACATCTACATCGCTAACTTTTACGACCATTTGTCTTGAGAACAAATCTAACAAGTATCTGAAGAGCGTTGAATTGAGTATTAAGAAAATTATGTCTTTATAATCTTTGAATTCTTCATTAACTTTTATATTATAATTAACTTTGTCGCAATAAACACTTGTTATTCGATTATCAATTAAACGGAACCTTTCTCCAATCTTTGAAGGGAAAATAAAATCTCCAATAAATAAATCTTTACCAAGATTAAACCAATCCTGGGTTCCATCAGATTTTTTTCTTGCTGCACAGGTTGCACGTTCATTAAACTTGTGTGGAGATTTTTCTGCCTCTTCGATATACTTCAGCAATTTGACCTTGTATCTTCTTAAAGCAGGTTTCTGTTCATTGCAAACGAGAACTCTATATTTAAGCTTACTTAAATCAACATCAAGATTTGAGGCTTCCTTTTGTGTTTTGAATACCGGCTTAAAGTAAATTTTCTCCATCAAATAATGCTGATTATTCATTTCAGAAAAATACCAGTCGTGTTTTTCCCAGTCTATTCTTGAGTGTTCAATTCTATGACCGAAATGCATTTTATATTCATCCGGTTTTAATGTCTTAACTTTTTCAGTTTCATCAATTACATAGAAGAATTCGTTTGCTCCTGTTGTAAAACCTCTTCGCACTTCGCAAACCTTATTCAGAGAAATCAACTTATCTCCAGCAATATCAATTATTTTTGTGTATATATCAGGCGAGCGCAGAT